>JASFHU010000313.1:0-5765 GCA_050123055.1 Anaerolineae bacterium | reverse complement strand
CAGGGCGCGTACGTCAAAGTCCTTGGCGCCATCCTTGAGCGGGTGGTTGGTGACACGGGTGTGGCTGTCCAGGGTGGGGCGGGTCTCCTCGTAAAAGAGGCCAACCGGGAGCGCGTCGGTCCGGAAGGCTTGCGCGAGGGCCTGGATCCGATCGGCTGGATCGTGGTCGGTTGGCAGGTCCTCGACGATGGGGCGCCAGAGGTCAAAGGTGTTGTAAAAAGTGGGGCAAGGACTCATGGTCTGAATGAAGGCCATGCCCGGGTGCTCGATGCCCTGCACAATCAGATCGGTGACGTGCTTCGGGTTGCCAGAAAATCCACGGGCCGCAAAGCTCACACCAGAAGTCAGCACCCAGGCCATGGGGTTGATGGGTGCGTCGGATGAGCCGTAGGGTGTGCTCTTGGTCTTGAAGCCCAGGGGCGAGGTGGGTGAGGTCTGACCCTTGGTCAGGCCGTAAACCTCGTTATCCATGACCACGTAGGTGATGTTGGGGTTGCGACGCACGGCGTGGGCCAGGTGCCCGCCGCCGATGCTGAAACCGTCGCCGTCCCCGCCGACGGCGATCACGGTCAGGTCGGGGTTGGCGATCTTGGCGCCGATGGCCACGGGCAAAACGCGCCCGTGGGCTGTTTGGAAGCCGTAAGTCTTGACAAAGAAGGGCAGCCGGCTGGAACAACCGATCCCCGAGACGACGAGCGTGTTGGCGGGATCCAACTGCAGGCGAGCCATGGCCTGGTACAGCGAGGCCAGCACGCCAAAATCGCCGCAGCCGGGGCACCAGGTGGGCTTGACGTGAGACTTGTAGTCTTTGGCTTTGAGAGCGCTTTTCTTAGCCATGGGCCACCTCCTCCACGGGCTCGGCCACTGGAGTGGGTTCTGGTGCCTCCTGCACCAGGAACTCCATCACCTTGGCCCGGATCTCGGCCGGTGTAAAGGGCAAGCCACCATACTTGTTGAGTGAGATCAGATGCAACTCGGTGTGGGCCTTGACCCAGGCGGCAAACTGGGCGGTGCGGTTCACTTCGGGTACAATGATGGCGCTCAGATTGCTAGCAAACTCCATGATGCGGTCAGCGGGCAGCGGGTTGATGACAGCAGGCACCAGGGCGGAGACAGGATAGCCTTCGGCGGCCATCTCGTCGACCGCCTCGCGGACGACGCCGGCAGTGGAACCCCAGGCCAACACGCCCACCGTGGCTTGGTCTTCGGGCACACCATAGCTGGCGCAACCCAGGGGCGGCTCGAGACCGCAGAGGGCATCGGCCGCGATTTCGAACTTGTGACCGCGCTTGTCCAGTTGGGCGGTGTGCATCTCGGGCGTATAGTTGGGCGCGCCATGCTCGTCGTGCTCCAGGCCGGTGGCGGTGAATGGTGTCGGGTCAAAGCCCGGGACGCCCATGGGCGAGATGCCGCTATCGGTCAGCCTGTAGCGTTGGTAGTCTTGAGCGTCCTCCTTCGAAGGGCGCAGGCGTTCGACCACGGGAACCAGGTTCGGGTCGGGCATGGGGAGGGTCTCGGTGCGGTGGGAGAGGGATTGGTCCGTGAGCAGGATGACGGGCATCTGAAAGGTCTCGGACAGGTAGAACGCCTGCATGGACTGGTAGAAACAATCCCGCACAGACCGGGCGGCAAGGACGATGCGGGGCGCCTCTCCGTGACCGCCATACAGGGCGATGTTCAGGTCGGCCTGTTCCATCTTGGTGGGCATGCCGGTACTGGGGCCGGCGCGCATCGAGTTGACCACGACCAGAGGGACCTCGGCCATCGTTGCCAGACCTAACATCTCCTGCATCAGCGAGAATCCAGGGCCGCTGGTGGCCGTCATGGCTTTGACGCCGGTGATGGAAGCGCCGATCACGCTGGCGATGGCGGCGATCTCGTCTTCGGTCTGGAGCGTAGCTCCGCCCACGTTGGGCAGTCGCTTGGCCATCTCTTCCAGGATGTCGGAAGCGGGCGTGATGGGATAGCCGGCAAAATAGCGGCAGCCGGCCGTCAGGGCACCGGCCACAATGGCCCGGTTGCCCGACATGACTAATTGAGACTCGTGGTCGGGGTCAGGGGGCGCTAATTGGAAAGGAACCCCGTCCGCTACGTTATCCTTGACCCATTGGTAGCCGGTCAGAAGGGCGATACGATTGCTCTCGATGAACTGAGGGCGCTTGCGGCCGTACAGATCCTTGACCGTCGCCTGGAGCTGTGGGAAATCGAATCCGACGAGGGCCGCCAGAGCTCCCAAGGCAACGAGGTTCTTGCCCTTGCGAAGGTTCAGATCACGGGCCATTCGATCGAGAGGAATCGCATAACTGGTGCCCTGAAAGCCCTCCGGGGCATCGTGCTCTCCAGGATCGTAGATCAGAATACCATCGGGGCGGAGGACCTTGTGGTGCAGATCCCAAGCCTCTTCATTAAAGGCCAGCAAAACGTCAACCTGGTCGCCCAGGGAGGGTACCGGCCGCACACCGACGCGGAGCTGAAACATGACCGGGCCGCCCTTGATCTCGGCTGGATAGGTACGAAAAGTATGCACGTGGTAGCCGCTTCGGGCGATGGAGCGGGTCAGGACGTCGCCGGCCGATATGGCGTTGTCAATGCCGGACTCGCCGCCCAAGCGTACCAGAAGGGTTTCGACAATCATCGTTCCTCCGTCAATCTCGCTCTGAGCTATCGGCGCAGGACGGCCGACAGCTAGCGTGTCACAACCTGCCTCTGTAGGGTGGCAGCCATGGCAGACACATGATCGGGTGTGGTACCACAGCAGCCACCAATGATCTGCGCGCCGACCTCGCGCAACTGAAGGGCAACCTGGCCCATCGACTCTGGGGTGGCATCGTAGGCCACGATGTCGTCGATCAGGCGCGGCAGACCGGCGTTCGGTTTGGCCCACAAGAGTGTACCGGGTACAGTCTGGTGCATGGCATCTACAATGCCTACAAATTCGGCCGGATCCTTCCCACAGTTGGCTCCCAGGACGTCCACCAGCGGGCCTATCTTTTGGGCTGCCGTCTCGGGCTTGAGACCCATCATCGTCCGGCCGTGGCTGTCAAAACTGAAGGTGCAGGCGATGGGCAGGTCGGTCGCGCGGCGGGCGCCCTCGATGGCAGCCTGGGCTTCACCCAGATCGCTCATCGTCTCAATGAGGAGTAGATCTGCACCGCCCTGGGCCAGGCCGGTGGCTTGCTCAGCAAAGGCGTCCGACACCTCGCCGGTCGTTAGCTTGCCGAGTGGCTCGAGCAGTTGGCCGGTCGGCCCCATGTCGCCGGCGACCCATACCTCATCACCTGCTACCTCGCGGGCGAGCTCGGCAGCGCGTCGATTGATCTCTACCACCCGGTCAGCCAAGTCGTGGCCGGCCAACCGGAAGCGCGTGCCACCAAAGCTGCAACTGAGGATCAGGTTAGACCCTGCATCGACGTAGCTGCGGTGCATGGCGCGGATCTTGTCAGGCTCGTTGAGCACCCACACCTCCGGAGCCGTACCGGTTGGCAGGCCCATGCTCTGCAGCAGGGTGCCGATGGCGCCGTCGGCCAGGAATACCTGCCCGCACCGTAGCTGGGCCAGAAATGCTTCGCTTCGTGTCACCTACTACCTCGAGAACTCAACAATAGGTGAGGAAAAGTCCAATCGCCTTCTTCGCCAGCTTTCCCTCTCCTTGATAAGGGCGGCCAGCCCCCAGACAAAGCGTGCAACAGTGAAGCTGCTATGTTCAGTGCGGATCCAAAGGCTGAAGGCTGACCGCTCAGGGTGCATCATACCCCTTTCAGAAGCAGGGGTCGGTAAGATCGGTCCCCAATTGGCTAGCCCGCGGCCAACTCCCGGCGTAGCACCTTGCCCACGGCCGACTTGGGCAGTTCAGGCCGGAAACCTACCACCGTGGGCACCTTGTAGCTGGCCAGGTGCTCGCGGCAAAAGGCGATGAGCTCCTCCTCGGTCGCGCTGGTCCCTTCTTTCAGCGCCACAAAGGCTTTGACCGTCTCACCCCGATATTTGTCGGGGATGCCGACCACGGCAGCCTCCCGTACGGCTGGATGCTGGTAAAGCACGTCTTCAATGTCACGGGGATAGACGTTGAATCCACCACAGATGATCATGTCCTTCTTGCGATCGACGATTTGAAAGTAACCCTCCTCATCCATACGAGCGATGTCGCCGGTGTGGAGCCAGACACCGGGGCCCAGATCTGGATGCTTGCGCAGGACGTTGGCCGTCTCGGTGGGCTGCTGCCAGTAGCCCTTCATGACCTGGGGACCCTGGATGATCAGCTCCCCGATCTCGCCAACGGGCAGTTCCCGCTCTCCGGTGTCCACGTCCACGATCCGGGCGTCGGTATCGGGCCAGGGGACGCCGATGTAGCCGATCTTGTTCCGTTCAAGCGGGTTGACGTGGGTGGCTGGACTGGTCTCGGTCAGGCCGTAGGCTTCGACCAGCCGGCAGCCGGTGAGGGCCTGAAACTCCAGTTGCACCTCCACCGGAAGGGGGGCTGCGCCGCTCAGACAGACGCGGATGGAGCTCAAGTCAAAGTCTTTCACCTGGGGATGGGTGTTGATGCTCACATAACTGGTCGGCACCGCAGGATAGAAGGTGGCCTGGTGTTTGCTGATGGCACTCATGATGTGCAGCACATCGCGAGGATCGGGGATGAGTACCATGGCCATTGCCCCGGCGATGGCCATATTCATCACTGAGGTCATGCCGTACGAGTGGAACAGGGGCAGCGCGCCGATGGTCACCTCATTTGCCTCTCGGGCGTGGGACCAGCGCAGTCCGCACAGGGCGTTGGACACCAGGTTGCCGTGGGTGAGCTGGGTGCCCTTCGGCACACCCGTCGTGCCGCCAGTGTAGAGCAGGCAGGCGGTATCCCCAGGCCCGACCGCCACCTGCTTTGGGTGGGAAGGTGGCCCGCTCAGCAAGGCAGGGAACCAGAGATCATCCTCCGTGGCGAGCTCGACCCTATGACCGCCTTTCTTCTCCCTGGTCAGGGTAAAGGTCAGACGCAACAGGGGCGGAAAGTACTCTTTGATGTTGGTCACGATGATGTGCCGGATTTCGGTCTGGGCTCGAATGCTGTGGATCCTCTCGTAAAAGGGACTGAGGACGACGGCGGCCTTGGCACCCGCGTCGTTCAACTGGTGCTGCAACTCGTCAGCCGTGTATAAGAAATTGCAGGGCACGGCGATGCCGCCTGCCCGCATGATGCCGTAGTAAGATATGACGAACTGAGGGCAGTTGGGGGAGATGATGGCGACCCGATCGCCCTGTTCGACGCTGATCTGCTGGAGGGCGGACGCAAAGTGGTCGACTGCGCCGTCCAGTTCCTGATAGCTCATGGTACTGTCCATGAGCCGCGTGCCCACGCGGGCGCCAAACATGATGGCTGGGGCCTGGGGATATCTGGCTGCGGAATCGGCCAGGAGCCGATCAAGGGGGACTGGAGGGTAGTCAATGGTTGCCGGCATTCCCTCGTCGTATGAGTCCAACCATATCTTAGCCTGACTTGCTGTTGCTGACTCCATTCTCGCCTCCCGGTGCGTTGTCCAGAGTCATCTCAGGACAGGGATAGGGAGCTCAGAGGGGCTCCACAATTGCACTACGGTCCCGGACCAGCCGGATGCCCGACCGGGATCAGGTAGAGGGGCGTATAGTCCGCCGATAGCCCGAGTACCTGCAAGATCTGTTGGTCGTAAAACGCTCCGATGGGCACGGCCCCGAGATCCAGAGCTACAGCCTGCAGCAACAGGTTCTGGGCGGCATGACCGGCTTCCAGGTGG
>JASFHU010000312.1:0-5786 GCA_050123055.1 Anaerolineae bacterium | reverse complement strand
CCCGCGAACCCAGCGCGATGATCGTCACATGCATTCAGCCACCCTACTGTTCGCCTCCGTTCGCCAAAGGTCTCTGACCGAGGCGGCCTGCGCACGGCGGGCTGGGCTCGGTCGGAGACCCTCGCCCATCTTTGTTCGCCGATGGGGCTCGGACCGAGGCGACCTGCGCCGGTCCCAGTCTTCCACCTTGAGAACAACCACTCCCCGTTCGCCGAAGGTCTCTGACCGAGGCGCTTCGCGACCGGCGGGTTGGGCTCGGTCAGAGACCTTCGCCCATCGTAGGTCTTGCTGCAGGATCAGAACAACCACGGAATAAACATCTTGGTCCGCTTCATATAGTCCCGGTAGGCGTCGCCAAAGAAGCCAATGTCCTCCGCCTCCTCCATGCGACCCGCCGCCACCAGGCACCCTGTCGCCGCCACGGCCAGCCCACCGCCGAGCCAGGAGGGCGCCTTGAAAAAGACGCCCCAGGCCAGAAACAGCAACGAGCTGTACATCGGATGGCGGATGTACCGGTAGATGCCCACCGTGACCAGCTCGGTCGTCTTTTCGAACTCCAGTAGGGATGGTTCCTGCCGCTGCGGGTCCTGTCTCCCCCTCAGCCGGAGCAGGAGCACCCCATAGATGACCAGAAAGCCCGCTACCGTCAGCAGAACCCATGACACCACCTGGTGCCCGGAATACGGGTCGCGGAACCAGGCGTCGATGTTCAGCAGGAACAGCCCCAGGATCGCTTCCCAGGCCCAGAAGCGCCAGAAGCCGTGCGACCGGGGCTCCCTGAGCGATGCCCGCGACACGTAGGCCAGCCCCACCGTCAGCAGCAGGAACACCACCAGTTTTCCGGCCATGGTCCGTGCCCTCCGATCCCCCAATCTATCCCGAAATGCACCGAGTGCGTAGAACTCCAGAGTTTTCCGAAACTTCGGAGTTCTGGATCACCAGCAGTCCCTCCGCTGAGAGTATACCACATTTCCCGCCGTCCGGACAGCAGCGTCCATGGCTTCAAGGAGCTCCAGGTCGACCGAGGAAAAGGTGTCCAGTGAAAAAACCTGACAGGTTTTCCGAAACCTGTCAGGTTTTTCCTATGTTCTTCTCCACAGGTCTTGCCCGTCCTAGGGCGCGTAGCCCCTCACCACCAGAGGCAGGTAGACCGGCCAGATCTCCACCGGTCCCACCGTGAAGGACGATCGGTTCAGATATGCCTCTCCATAAGCGTCCCCTGCCTCCTGGACCACCGAGTAGATGCCCAACTCCGCCTCCGGCCCGCTCTGCCACGAGGTATTCAGCCATTTCCCCTCGGCACCCAGCAGCGTTTCAGACCAGGCTTGTTCGTGCACCAGCATGCCCAGCGGTGAGCGGATCTGTACCGTGGCCGTCACCGGCAGCTCGGCGCCCGCCTGGAGATTCTCCAGCCACACCCCGACGGTCGCCGTGCCCCCGACCGGGATGTGAGATCCCTCCACACTCAGACCCGACGCCAGCCTGGGGAGCGTCACCGCTGCCTGGGCCTGGTTGTTCTCCGTGTCAAACTCGACGACCGGTTCCACCGCAACGCGCAGTGTGCGCTCCCCCCCGACGCCCTGGACGTCCCAGACCACGGCGGCCGTCGCCTGCCCGCCCGCCTCCAGCTCGGGCAGCGCCACCGTGCCGATGGGGCTGCTGCCATCGAAAAAGTGGACCCACCCAGCCGGGGCGGCGCTCTGCCCGTCGTTGCTCACCTGGGCTGTCACCGTACGCGTGACCGTGCCCCCGGCCGCCACCCATGGCACACCGGGGCGCAGGTCGGGCAGCGAGGTGCCATAGGCAAAGCCAGTAGCCGCTGCCGCCGCCTGGCCATCCATCTCTAGCGTGGCCGTCAGCGTCCGGCGGCCCGGCGGGACAGGTCCCTCAAGGGTGACGGTCAGCACGTCACACCCGGAACCCAGGGTCGTGCCCTGTTGCGTGACCGGCCCCTCATCCAGGTGCAGGGTCAACTGGGCAGGACCGCCCCGCCCGCTGAACAGGCTCAGCCTGACCCGCACCGGGTCCGCAGCGGAGGGGTACGCCTCCTGGTCCGTGGTGACCCGCCTCAGCGCCGCCGGCCCGACATCAAAGGGCTCGGAACCCTCAGCCAGGATGGTGTCGCCCCTGGCGCTTTCCTGGACAAGCTGGTATCTCATTTGGTGCGGCCCCATCTGCGCACCGCTGAGCGCCGCCGTAGCGAGGAGACGGTTGACAACCGAGTCGGCCAGGTGGACCGGTTGGCTATTGACCTGGCCTGCGCTGCGATCTGGGTAGGCGATGTAGCTCCGCAGCGTGGCCTCGACGGCTCGATCCGCCGCCAGGGTCAGATCCAGATCCACCGTGTCGCCAGGGCCATAGGCCGTCTGCCGGAGGGCCGCGGCGTGCACAAAGACCTCCGGTCCGTCCACATCAAAGGCAATGAACCGCTCGCGCCCGTCCTCCTCCGTGCCCGTGCCGCTGGTCACATAGTAGAGGGCGTGGGTGCCCCGGGCCAGTGGATTGGGCAGGGAGAAGGCGATCTGGTTGCCGTTGCCCACGGGCATGCTGCCGGCATAACCCGGGGCAAAGAGGTCAAGCGCCCCCTGGGTGAGGGTGGTCGCCAAGGTGGCCACCAACGTCTCCCCCGGCTGGTAGACCTGCTTGTCGGGCAGGAGGGTGACTCGCGGCTGCCGCTGGCGCAGGTAGACGGTGTCCAGATAGATCGAGCGATCGCTGTCGGCGTCATAGACCCCGTAGAATACCTTCGAATCGCCGGAAAAGCTGGCTGCCAGTACAAAGTCGAGGGGCAGGCTGGATCCCGGCGCCAGGCTGAAGGTGTGCGTCTGGGTGATGCCGTTGAAAGCCACCAGGGCCTGCAGGTCCCCGGTATGCACCGCGCCGTCGCTGCCGATGGTCAGTGTGATCGTAACCGGTTCGCCCTCCAGGTAGGACATCTGGTCTGTCTGAGCTTCCACCGTCAACGATAGGCCCTCGACGTAGAAGACCAGGTCGCCCGCCTCTCCCTCAAGATCGTGGGTGCCAGTCAGGACGTAAGTAGCGGCATAGTCGCCGCTGGCCAGGTCAGCCGGCAGGAAAAAGGTATAGGTCAAGATGCCGGTCTGGCCAGCCTCCAGCCATCTCATCTGGGTCTCGTCTTCCAGATCCCCCAGGCTGAAGGTCAGGCTAGCCTGGTCGCCGGTCGCTCCCACGTTCTCGAGGCCAAAGGTCAGTGTCACAGTCTGGCTGGCAACCAGCGTGTGCTGCGCCGGAAGCGCGCTGACCCGCAGATCGGGACCGGGCAGGTCCCTGGTCACGGGCGCCGTAGCCACGCTCGTCCCATCGCTAGCCAGGACGGCCAGGGTGGCCGAGTAGACCCCGGGCGCAAGCCCCGCCGTATCCAGGGCAAAGGTGTAGACGCCGCTGCCTTCCAGTTCCACCCCCACCGGCTGCCCATCGGCGTAGAACGCTTCGGACCCGGCCTCGGCTTCCACAGTCAACGTGCCGCTGAAGGGGTTGCAGCCCACGTTGGTCAGCGTCACCGTCACCGGGGCCTGGTGCCCATCCGACGGGCCGGCCGTGGCCTCCATTTTGAGCTCGTCCTGGCCGGTGACCGCAACGCCCACCTGGCCGCTGCCGTAGGGATGCCGCCAGCTCAAGTCATAGTCATCGGCGGCCAGCTCCAACGCCAACACCCCTTCCTGGGTAGCGCTAAGCGTCAGATAACTATCAATCTGCAGCTCGGAGATCGGCGTCAAGGACCCAGTGAGCGTGACCAGGGTGGTGAACGCTGCCTCCAACTGGCCGGTATTGGTCAGGACGTAGGGAATCTCGATCAGGCCCGGGCACGACACCGGTGCCGGGTAGAAGGTCGCCTCGGCTGCCTCGCCAAAGACCACGTCGTGGGTCAGCGTCTGGTCCAGATCGCCGCTCAGGACGACGTTCAAGGTGGTATCCCCCCAGATCTGGACCGCCCGCTTTACCAGGCGCGTTTCGCCCGCCGGAATGACGGCCGACTCGCTGTCACCATTTATGTCGACTTGAACCGTGACCTCTATCAGGCCGCTGTTGGTCAGCACCACCGTCACCGTGAAGGGCTGGCTGCCCGCCAGGTCCGGCGCCTGCAGGGCGGCCTCCACCTGGGGCTGCACGATCGGCACCTCGTCCTCGATGGCGACCCCGTCGACGCTGGCCTCCAGGCGGGTCGTCCCCGGCGTGCCGGGCGCCGTGGCACCGATGGAGAAGGGATGGCTGCCACCGGCCGGCACGTCAAAGGGACCCTCCTGGTAGATGATGGTCCCATCCTGGACGATGGTCAGCGTCTGGCTCGTGAGCGGCGCGCTGCTGTCGTTGCGCACCTCGCCGCTGAGGGCCATGGCCTGCCCGGGCCGGTAGTAGGGCTGGTCGGTTTCCAGGATCAGGGCGGTGTCGCTGTCAAAGATGTAAAAGGGATAGACGTCGCGGGCGATGACCTGGTTGCTGGTGGAGGTCAGCACCCCGTGCAGGGTTAGCTTGCCCACCTGGTCCAGGACGCCCACAGGCTCGGTGACCTGGGCGACACCAACCAGGTCGGTAGCGTTGTCGCCCTCCCAGAGCAACTGGCTCCCCTTAGCCCGCACATGCATCCCCCCCCACCACGGGCAGAGATACTTGGCATCGCCATAGACGGCGACCTCGTGCACCTCGTCGTCCGCCAGGCCATGGGTGGTGGTCAGGACCCGCCACGTGTCGTCTCCCTGGTCGAACGGTGTGCCACCGTGGTCCAGGACGTGCACACCGTCCTTGGTGCCGAACCAGATATCTCCTCCCTCTTCAGCGGCGACGGCAACGATGTGGTTGGCATACCCATCGCCCAACCAGTAGCTCTCATACTGGTCATCTGACGTGCTCATCGGCGTACCGCCGTCGTCCACAACCGCCGCACCGCCGCTCGTGACCAGCCACTTGTACCCCTCACCATCTATGGTTATGTCCGTGATGTAGCCATCACCCGCCGGAAACCACTGCAGAGCGTCGTCTCCCTTGTCGAACGGGGTGCCTCCGTCATCCAGCACGTACGCACCGTCCCAGGTATTCCCCAACCACTTGTACCCTCCCTCATCAATGACGATGTCACGGATCTCATTGTAGGGCAAGCCATCATCCTCGGTGAATATTTGCCAGATGTCATCAACCTTATCGAAAGGCGTGCCGCCAACGTCCAGCACAGCCGCCCCAGCCTCTCCGCCGATCCAGGTGTATCCCTGCTCGTCGAGGGTCACTGCGTAGACGATCTGAAAGACCCAATCATCGTTGGCGTCCCACGATTCCCAGGTATCGTCTGACTTGTCAAATGGGGTCCCAGCCGTGCCCAGCACACTCAAGCCATGCCGGGTGGCGATCCATATGTTCCCCGCCCCATCTGGGGCAATGGCATAAACTTCAACGTCGATCAGGCCATCGCTTTCGCTGAAAGACATCCAGACGTCGTCCGACTTGTCCAACGGAGTCCCGCCTTCGTCCAACACGTACAGGCCCGCGCCACCCCACCCCAACCACTTACGGCCCGCCTCGTCCTGGGCGATGGCCAGAACGTTGGCCTCGACCAGCCCGTCCTCTGAGGTGAAGCGCTGCCACTGGTCGTCTCCCTTGTCCGTTGGCGTGCCGCCATGGTCGAGCGCGTTCAGGCCAGTCCTGGTGCCAATCCAGACTTGATCCCCTCCTGGCAGCATCAGCGAGTATATCTCGGCGTGCTCCAGGCCGTCAGTCGTGGTGAACGATTCCCAGACGTCGTCCGTCTTGTTCAAAGGCGTTCCAAGGTCGTCCAG
>JASFHU010000311.1:0-5806 GCA_050123055.1 Anaerolineae bacterium | reverse complement strand
TTCGCTGGACGGCACGCTCCTGTTTCTGCAAGAGGGAGGAGGCGATCTGCTGCTCCTCATCGCCGGCCTCCTGGCCATGGTGCCGGTTGCCGTGTTCCTGCTCCGGAAGCGGGCGCCCGCCCGTTGGCTGGTCCCGGCCTGCCTGACCGGGCTTGGGTTCTCGATTGCTCAGGGTCTCTATGCCCTGGCCCGCCTGGACAGGCTGACCATCACCTCCAAGACGGTCGTCTTGCACCCCCTGGGCCTCGTCGCCACCTTCCTCCTGGTGAGCTGCGGCGCGTACCTCTATCTCTGCGCCAGGTCGTGGCGGGGAAAGGTAGTTGCCCTACTGGTCCCATCGCTGGGCGCCCTGGTGCCGGTGATTGTCTACCTGGTGGTCTTGCCGCTGGCTAACGCCCTGATCGTCGGACCAAGGCTGGGTACGGGGCTCTGGAACTCTGCCCCGGGCTGGCAGGGATTGGTTGTCCTAGTCTTCGAGTGGGTTCTGTTTGGCCTGGTGTTCTGGACACTGAGCAAGGTTGTCAAGGGATCTGTGCCTGCAAGCACTGAGACAGTCAGTCCCCAAAAGGAAAGGTGATAATGCTATGAAGCAGCCTCACTATAGAAGACTCCGCTATGCCATTGGCCTACTCGCCGCTCTGGTAGGGCTCACATGCGGAATCCTCGCCCTATTCGTGGTTCCAGCGCCCTCTGCCCGCACCGCGATGCAGGTTTCAGGCACCCTGGTCTCTGCAAGCCGCCCGCAATCCAAGCAGGACGACCTGGGAATCGTGCTTGACAACGGGTGGAGTTACTATGTCAACCAGGCAAGCCAAGCTGACCATTATCGAAGGAGACGATAACCGATGAAAGATCTGGCAGTCATAGAAACCATTCTGCGCAACCGTGACCTCTTTTTCGTCGAGATCCGTGATGGGGTGGGATTGAGCGAAAAGATGCGGGCGATGCTCATCTCCAGCATCCTGTTCCTGGCGCTGTACGGGGCCGTGCTCGGCTCGACGCACAGCTTGTGGCAAACGCTAAGTTCGGCCCTAAAACTCCCCATTCTCTTCCTGGCCACGTTGGTTGTCTGTTCGCCAACGCTCTACTTTTTCAACGTGCTCTTTGGGTCCAACCAGAGCCTCACGCAGAACGTGGCCCTCATCCTGACGGCCATCGCCGTTACTTCGGTGCTGCTGCTCAGTTTTGCCCCCATCATCGTCTTCTTCCTCCTCACGACCTCCGGCTACCAGTTCTTCAAGCTCATGAACGTGGCCATCTTTGCTATCTGCGGCATCGTCGGGGTGGTGTTCTTGAGCCGGGGGATGCGCATCGTCTCGGCGGCGGGCAAGGAGGGGGCCACGGCCCGGCGGGTGTTGATGTGGCTGTGGGTCCTCGTCTACGCCTTTGTCGGCAGCCAGATGGCCTGGACCCTGCGGCCCTTTATCGGCGCGCCGAGCATGCAGTTTGAGCTCTTTCGCCAACTGGGCGGCAATTTCTACGCCAACGTCTTTGCCAGCATCGGCGAGGTCCTCGGCTTTTTTGTAGTGCGATAGGAGGTCGACATGACGAGCCAAACCCCAAAGGACGAGGCATCAAAGGGGGGTGGGGCATCCACCACTGACCAGATCCTGGACCTGCTGCTGGACGCCCTGGTCGAGCGACAAAGGGCACGGCGAGGGCACGTTGAACAACCCCCGCCCGCTGCCGACGTACCTCCAGCCAGGCCTGAGCCATCGCCGGCTGAGCAGTACAGGCCACCCGCACGGCCCGCGCCGGCCAAGGTACCCCCGCCCAAGCCAAAGCGCACCCCACGGCCCGGGGAAGAGGGCTGGGAACCGCCGCCCAAACAGCCCAGCATCGACCTGGGCAAGATGCTCGTCCGCCTGGCGATCCTGCTCGTTATTCTCATCATCCTGGTCAACATCCCAGTCACCCGCTATGGCACCAGCCTGGCCCGCATCCTGCCCGATTCGGCCTCGCTCATCATCCGCGACGGGTTGGTGCTCAAGGGCAGCGGCCCCGAAATCTATATGCTCGAAAACGACAGGCTGCGCTGGATCAGCAGCCTGGATGCCTTCGAACACCTGGGCCTGACCTGGGAGGACGTGCACGTGGTCGAGGACGAGTTCCTGGCCAAGTTTGAGAAAGGCACGCCCATCCACGTGTTGCTCAAGTGCCGCACCAGCCCGCATATCTACCGCGTCGAGAACCAGGAAAAGCGCTGGATCAAGGACATCGACACCTTTGAGGCCGAGGGTCACGTCTGGGAGGACGTGCGCCTGGTGAGCTGCGACTACCTGCGCGGCCTGCCCGACGGCCCGCCCATCCCGGAGGACGCCGGCCCGCCGCCACAGCCGTAGGGGGATTCAAGACACGGAGTGATCCTGGAGAGAGGCTACACTGTCGCGCTGCCGCCCGGCATCGGCACCCACGTAGACAAGCCCCCGGTGTTGAGCACCGGGGGCTTGAACCTCCACACCAGTCGTTCGGCCCAGCCTGCTAAGACGTAAGGCTCTCTGGCACGTGGATGATCCCCTCCCCGAGGTTGGGATCCGCTGGGTCCATATGAACAAAGCCAAGTTCGTCCCGTACATCCGTTGGATGCACCCCTTTCTCGAGCATCCGTGCGGCCAATCCCGACACCAAAGGAGTGGCGAAGGAGGTGCCCGACCAGCGGGCGTAACCTGTCTTGTGCGTGGTCTTCAGGACCGGCCCAAGCAAGCCATACTTCCAGCAGTTACTCCGGCATCTCTTCCACGGAACTTCACAACTTGCCTGTCCTTGCTCTCCCAAGAGCTTCCCCAGGCAACCTGGCGATCCCCGGTAGCCATCGCCACCTGGAGCAGCGATGTCCCCCCTGTTGGAGAAACAGGCCCGCTGGCGGTTATAGTTGCTGGCTGCCACACCGATGACAAAAGGTAGCGCAGCAGGAATCTCAGGTTCAGCGATGTGGTTGAGACCGGATCCGTTACCTGATGCCGCCACCACCACCATACCCTGGCAATAGGCCAGCGCCAGCGCGATGTTCAGGGCAAGTGAGTCTCCAGGTAAGCCAAGTGCACACAGCAGTTGCGACTGGGGGATTCCCAGGCTGAGACTGATCACCCCCCACCTGGCGTCGCTCCCCGACGCGACAGTATCCGACGTAAACTTGAGCAAGGCGGAGATGAGCACAAACAGGTTACCCCGAGCGTACCGGTCGAGCACTCGGTAGAGATGAATGTCGCTTTCCTCCGCAACCGCATGGACCAAGCCGGCTGCCGACAGCCCGTGGTCGCTTAGGTCCGGAAGGGACACGGACGTCCCATCCGCGGCGGCCGGGGGATCTGGAGGACGCGGCAGTAGGTACTGATCGAAAACCTCAGGGTGCTGCACGGTCAAGACCATCGTCGGCTCCACCCAATCGATCTCTGCCTGAACTCGGTTCTGATCCTCGACAGTGATTCCAGCAGGCGGATCGTCGACTGACCAAACGAAAGGCGAGGTATCGAATACACCCACCGGCACCTGCCTGCCTGGGTGTTTTGCAGTTGCCGCCGTTTCCCCAACGCGGCCGATCTGCTCCAGGGCCCACTGGTTCCTGAAATCTGCGGGCGTGGCATCAGCTCCGTGCCTAGTGAAGGGGCTACCGGCGACGGTGTAGGGACTGCCGGCAACCGTGTAGGGGCTGCCGGCAACCGTGTAGGGATAGCCTGTCAGCAAGTTGGCATCAGCATGGACACAGCGCCCTCTACGCCCGCGTCTGAGTCGCCTAACGGCCTCGGGTACTGGTGGCCCCTCTTCTATTGTGTATAGGTCCATCACCCACTCTTTGTCGAGGCAATCCAAGTCTGGCAACATGAGCCATTTCAGGTAGTCCTCGAGCCTCTCACATGCACTCAGAATATCCCCCGCATTGCCCAATGAGGCAGTCCACCGGTCCACTTCGTCGGTCCTAGCCGGCTGCAGTGTCAGTCCCAGGTCGCGATCTCCGGCCAGCTCTCTGACGTGATCGACGGGTCCGGTAAGCACGACCTGCTTGGGAACGAAATGTTGCCATTCATTCCGATCATCTTGCGATTGATTCCGATCATCTTGCGATTCAGACCTCTGCGCCATTTCGACTCCTCCTTGCCAACGTTCAGAAACTTAACCCCTTGACTGCGCCAAGAGAAACAATGGATCGGCTGGCTCTTCCTTCATCGTGGTGCGTTCGTGTTGTCCAGCGACTCACAGCGGTCCCCGATTCCCCACCAGGAAAAAGGGCGCCCAGTAGTACGGGTGCGCGTGTGCTTCGGCCGCAGCGTCGCCGCCCGAGACCCCACCCGTCAGAAACTGCAACTGCGCGTGGCGCAGGGACTCACCCTTTCCCCAACCCTCCGCCAGCTTGGTATAGAACATCTCCATCAACCGCGCTGCTGACCGGTCCTCGACCGTCCACAGGCCCAGCACCACCGAGGCGGCACCCGCCGAGAGCAGGGCCCGCATCAGGCCCATCAGCTCATCCCCGGCCGCAATCACGTTCTGCCCCGTCTGACAGGCGCTCAGCGTCACCAGCGAGGCTCGAAGGCGCAGATCAAAGATGTCCAGCGTCGTAAGCCAGCCATCCGCCAGCGCCAACCCCGAAAACAGGGCATTGTCGGACCGGAACTCGCCGTGGGCGGCCAGGTGAACGGTCTGGCATTGCGCTGCCGATTCCCGCAGCCGTGGCAATGTGGCTTCCTCTTCTACAAAGGCCTCGTCGCCCAGGATGCTAGCTACGGAATGGGCTTCCTGAACGGCAAAGGGCAACCGCCCCCCGTATGAGTACCCATACGCCAGCAGGCCGTCATCCGCCACCTCAGCTTCCTGGCAATAGCGCAGCAAACTGGCCCCTGGCAGATAGCTGACCTCATGTCGCTCCAGCAGGAACGACGCCCCATCGTGCAGCGCATGGAAGGGCAGATAGTGCAGCGGTCCGTGCGGCACGACGATCAGTCGCGAGTAGGGAGCCTGTGCATCGCCCAGCGGCCCTAACAGAAGCCCATCTAGGCGCTGCAGTAGCCCCCGGGCGTTTGCAGCCAAGTGGGCGGCCTGCTCCGTGGTGCTCCTTGCCACAGCGCGCAGGTTGAGCCACAAAAGCTGGATCAGGCGCTGTGCCTCATCCAACTGTATGGGCAACCGTCGCACCCGCACATCCTCTGCGGTGACCAAGAAGACAACGAGCTGCCCACGAGCAATATAGTACTCCAGCAGCATCGTATCAGGATCCAGATAGGGCTGTACCGGTTCCGTACGTACCTGCCACAGCGAGGCGTCGCGGGCATACTCTGCATTGTGGATCAGCAGTTGGTGCCAGATGTCTGTGATCCGCCTCTCCAGGGCCAGCATGCTCCGGTACGTTTCCTGCCGGCCCTCGTCGGCCACCGACCAGCCCTCCTCCTTTGTTCCCTCACGTCCCTCCCAGCGGCGATACAGGCGGTCCCGCTCGATTCTCAGGCGAGCCAACTCCTCCACCAGCGGGCGGTCGGCCGCGTCCCTGGCGCGCACACTCAGGTCGAGCCGGTAGGCCAGCAGGTCCAGGAGCGCGCGCGATTTGGCACGCTCGGCGTATGCCAGCGCCTGTCCTGGGCGCGCATCCTCTAGACACAGTTCGACCGCATCCTCATAGAGCACCAGCTTATCTTCCTGAAAGTCGACGCGGAATTCGACCATCAGCCGCCCGCGCAGGCGTTCCAGCTCCTCGATGGCCTGGTTGTACTCGGTCAGCGCCCGCTCCACGTCGCCCTCGGCCGCGGCCAGCTTGCCCAACAGGTGGTGGCCCTGGTAGGCCAGTGAAGGAATGTCCCCGCTCCTGGCCGCACCC
>JASFHU010000310.1:0-5840 GCA_050123055.1 Anaerolineae bacterium | reverse complement strand
ACCAAGCCATCGCCGTCGAAGGATAGTTACTCCAGCCCAAGAAACCCAGATAATCTCATCGTGGAAGCAACGCAAACGACCGAGGAACTGTATTATGTCAGGTACAAATCCCAGGATGACCAGGGAAAAGAGGACCGTCGAGGCCATGTTAGAGCTCTACTGTCACGACCAGCATAGCACCACTGCCGACCTGTGCGCAGACTGTCAGGTACTCAGAAGCTATGCCCGGCAGCGCCTGCAACGCTGTCCATTTCAGGAGGGCAAAACGACCTGTGCCAAGTGCCCCGTGCACTGCTACAAGCCCCAGATGAGGGAACAGATCCGGGCTGTGATGCGTTATGCCGGCCCCCGCATGTTGTACCGGCATCCCATCATGACCCTGCAGCACATGATCGACGGAAGGCGGGAAGAACCGATCCGTCCCCAACGGGCACAGAGCGCCCCAACCACCACGGCCAAGGGGACCAAGACCTAGCCACTCGTAGGTAGGGCTCCCTGGCCGACAAGAGGAGGTCCTTGACATGACTGCCAATAATGGGATCGAAGCCTGGCGCACCGACCTGGGCCAGGTCCTGGAGAGCGCACCACTGACGGTGACGGATGTACGCATCGGCGTGTTCTATACAGCGGCGCTGCTTTCCAGCGGCCACACGGGCGTGGCCTTTACCCCCCGCGACCTGTCCGACACGGTCTGTTGTCCCCGATCGGCGGCCGCTGCCCCGCCGTCCGGCCACCTGGCCGGACCCACAGCCTCCCCCTGGCCACCCACCTTTTTTGCGCGTGGCGTGCACGTGCTGGGCGGCATCCGCGTTCTCGATGGCCCCAGGATGCTCCAGATCGTGAGCGAAGGTGGATCGGGCTACTTTTTCCAGCGGGAGGCCGAAAAGGTCAGCGTGATCCGCAACAGCACGGGATAGCTGCTGTGGAGATCAGGGACTGGATCCAAAACCATCCCCGCCCGCTGGAGTGGGCCTATCACTACACCGAGCGGCTCTTCCAGTTCCTGGCTCCGCTCTTTGCTCGCCTGGGCTACGACCGCGTGGCGCGCGTGATCCTGCCGCTGGAAAAGCTGAGCAAGGAGCTTTTCTTTGACTGCCGGACATGCGGGCAGTGTATCCTGCGCCTCACCGGGATGACCTGTCCTATGACCTGCCCAAAGCTCTTGCGTAACGGACCCTGCGGCGGGGTGCGCCCTGAGGGCTACTGTGAGGTCTTTCCCGAGAAGCGCTGCATCTGGGTCCAGGCCTACGAGCGCTCCCAAAAGATGCCGATCTATGGCCCCGAGATCCGGCGCGTTCAGCCGCCCGTCAACTGGCTGCTGGAGGGCACGTCGGCCTGGATCAACATGATCACCGGCGCCGACCGCCCAGAAGCTCAACAGCAAGGGCCTGAGGACTGAGTCTCCTGCTGATGCAGGTGTAGGAAGGGATCGGAACAGTGGGTGACAAACGCCAGCGGGTAGTCATTGTAGGAGCCGGTTTTGGTGGGCTGTGGGCAGCCCGTGCCCTCGCCCGGTCGCCGCTTGAGGTCCTCCTAGTCGATCGCAACAACTATCACACCTTCCTGCCCTTACTCTACCAGGTCGCAGCAGCGGAATTGGAGCCGGAGCAGATCGCCCATCCGACACGGAGTATCCTGCAAAAGTGGCCCAACGTCCATTTTGCCATGGCTGACGTCACCAGCCTGGACCTGGGCCAGCGCAGCGTCAAGGCCGCCGATCTAAAGTTCGCCTATGATTTTCTCATTCTGGCCACCGGAAGCACTTCGCACTATTTCGGGATTGCCGGAGCGGCAGAGTACGCCTTCCCGTTGAAGACATTGGAACAGGCCATCACCCTGCGCAACCACACGCTCTTCTGTTTTGAACGGGCCGTGCATGAGGCGGACCCGCGGCGGCGGCGCTCGATGCTTACCTTTGCCATTGTGGGCGGTGGACCGACAGGCGTAGAGTTTGCGGGTGCCCTGTCCGAGTTGCTGTACGGACCACTCGCACAAGACTACCCCTCTCTTGACCCGGCCGAGGTGCGGGTGGTGCTCCTGGAGGCACAGGAAAGCTTACTCTCCGGTTTTCCGGAACGACTGCAGGATTATACCCTGCGGCGGCTGCGCAAGGTGGGTGTCCAGGTGCACCTGGGAGCGATGGTCAGCCAGGTGACTCAGCATCGACTGGAGTTGAAGGACGGGGCTGAAATCCCCACCGAGACGGTAGTCTGGACAGCGGGCGTTCAAGGCGAGCCTTTGGCCAAGAGATCGGGGGCTCCTACCGCTCGCGGTAGACGGGTGGCCGTCCTACCCACTCTCCAACTGACCGAATATCCGGAGGTCTATGCGATCGGCGACCTGGCCTACATCGAGGGAGAAGAACCTCCGCTGCCAATGGTCGCACCGGTGGCCATCCAACAGGGCACGACGGCTGCGCGCAATATCCTGCGGCAGATAGCTGGGCAAAGCCCCCAACCCTTTCACTACCGGGACCGGGGCTCGATGGCGACCATCGGGCGCAACGCTGCCGTCGTCAGTCTCGGCAGCCGCACGTTTACAGGCTTTGTGGCCTGGGTGATCTGGTTGGGGGTGCACCTGTTCAGCCTTATAGGCTTCCGGAACCGCATCTTTGTGCTGATCAACTGGGCCTGGGACTACTTTCACGAACGCGCCGTACGCCTCATCCTACCCACGCAAGGGACTTCAGGGCCAGGGACGAACCGGCCTTCGAATTCAACACACTGACCTGCGCACACACGAATTCTCAAAGTACATCCACGTCCCGTTCTTTCCGCGTCTCCCTTCTTGCCCCATGTACGACCATGCTGAACATCGTCAGTCGCGCGCCGGCCCTTGACCCTACGACCGATGCCGATGAGCGATTTGACATTGCATCATTTTCGTGATAATATTGATATAATAGACACGGACGCTTCATGGAAGTTGGACTAGGAGTTGCCAATCCGAGTCCTCACACAGTATCTACCGGGAGGGCACAAATGAGTGAAGAGAAGACCTACACCGAGCAAGAAGCACATCGACACTTTGCCGCCAGTACCAATGGAAAGGTCTGGGCCTTACTGGAAAAGAGCGACCGCACCAAGGCTGAGGACGAACAGATGCTTTATGCGGCCCACGCCTCCTGCTACCACTGGTTGCAGGTAGGCACCGGCTTGCACCACCAGCGGGCCGAATGGATGATCGCCCGCGTATTCTCTGACCTGGGAATGGGCGACGCCGCGCTCTATCACGCCGGTCGCTGCCAGGAGCTCACCGCAGAGCACGCCGATCTGATGGAGGATTTCGACCGGGCCTATGCGTTCGAGGCCATGGCCCGAGCCAACGCGGTGGCAGGAAATCGGTCCGAGGCGGCAAGATACCTGAAACTCGCGGATGAGGCCGGCCAGGCTATCGCCGATTCCGAGAGCAAAAAGTTCTTCGTTGGCGATCTCGCCAGCGGTGACTGGCACGGTCTCAAGTGATCGAGACCATGTCGGGGCAGATCCTTCAGATCAACTTCAAGTTCAACATGTCCGAGAGGGACTATGAACGAGCATTGGCTCCGCTGGCTGGAGACATTGCAGCAACCCCTGGCCTTATTTGGAAGGTATGGCTGATGAACGAAGAGGAGGGGGAAGCTGGGGGGATTTATTTGTTCAGGGATAGAGCCTCATTGGACGCCTATCTCGATGGACCGATCGTGGCCGGCGTGTGCGCCCATCCTGCCCTGAGTGGCTTCTCGATGAAGAGATTCGAGGTGATGGAGGATCTGACGGCAGCCACGCGCGGCCCCGTGCGCGAACTGGCCTTTGCCTGATACGCTGTTGTGCCAGTCAGAGTCCCTTCAGGCCACTCAGCCACTGACCCTGGCCAAGCAAAACCTGCACCGCAGACTGGTCGCGTCTATAGCTCCTCGGCGATGGCCACCAGCCTGTGTGGCCGAAGGAGCACGATGCGCCCATCCCGGGTTTCGATCAGGCCCTGCTTTTGAAACTTGCTCATCGTGCGGATCGCCGTCTCGATCACCGTCCCCGCCATGTCGGCGATATCCTGGCGGCTGAGCGGTACGGTGATTCTGACCGCCCCCGGTGACTCTGGCTCCTCCAGGCGCTCACCCGCCGTGTTGGCCATGCGCAGTAGCGACCGGGCCACCCGCCGCTCCACCTTTTCCACTGCCAGGCTGCGGATCGTCTCGTGAGCGCGCTGTAAGCGCCGTCCCAACTCTCTGATCAGCGCCCAGGCCAGGTCGGGGTGGCTCCGCACCAAGTCTACGTACTCGGCCCGGCGCAGGTTGAGGGTGGTGGTCGGTTCCAGGGCCTGGGCGGTCGCTGGATACTCATCGCCCACCAGCACCCCTACCTCGCCCACGATCTGACCGCGGCCAAAGGTGGCCAGGATCGTCTCACGCCCGCTCTCCGAGTGCTTGATCATCTTGACCCGGCCCTCGGCGACAAAGACCAGCCACTCGGCCGTATCGCCTTCGAAAAAGAGATAATCGTCCCGTTCGAACGTGCGGCGAACGAGCTGCCCCTCTACAGCCCACCACTCCCCCTCAGGTAGCGAAGCGAACAGGGCGCTCTGCGCCAGCAGGTCTGATTCCTTCATCGTGAAGCGATTGTATCATGGTCCTGGAGGGGAGTCAAGCAGATCCAATACCCTCATGCACACCGCTCCGCCAACTCTCGCACCGCCTCCACCGACCCCATCAGCGTCAGCCGGTCGCCCATCTGCAAGGCCGTATTGCCGTGGGGATAGATCACGTCGCCCTCCCGCCGGATGAGCACGATGATTACCCCCTCTGGCAATTCCAGCTTGCTCAGTGGCTGGTCGACCAACTCTGTACAGGACAGGCGCACCTCGGCGATGTCATGCTCATCCTCCAGGTCGGCAATCAACGACGACACGCTAGGAAAGAGCAGCAGGTACTCCAGCTCCACCACCGGCGACAGACTGGGATTGATCACCTGCACGCCCAACTCGTGGAACAGCGGCGCTTTCGTCGCATCATGCACCCGCGATACGACTCGCTTCATACACACCTCTCCCCGCAGCAAGCGGCTCACCTTCAGATTCCGCTCATCCTCCGGCAGCAGCACAGCCACGGCCCGGATGTTCTCCGGCTCCAGATCCTCCCACGTCCAGGGATCTGTCGCATCAGCCTCGACAATGGGCAAGTCCATCTCCCTGGCCGCCGCCACATGAGTGGGATTACGATCCACCACCACGACGTCGTCGCCGTGACCGAGGACGCGCCGCGCCAACAGTCGTGCTGAGCGACCCGCGCCGACGATAACAAATTTGCGGCGGGCTGCCTTCGCGGTGGGCGCGATGCGGTTGAAGATGAGGGGCGAGATGGTGCAAGTCACGATTGCCATCAGGACGATAGCCGAGTTGGTCGCCTCATCGATGACGCCCAGCTCCAGACCAATGGCGGCCACGGCAATCTCGAGGCTTAGGTGCGAGGATAGCAGCACTCCACCAGCCAAGGTCGCACGCCAAGAAAAGTTGACGCGGAACAGCGTCGCTGCGAGCAGCTTCACGACATAGGCCACGACCAGCAACAATGGCACCAGCAGCAATGTCTGCGGTGAATCGAGCACCGCTGCCAGGTCGAACCGCACACCGACCATGATAAAAAAGATGGGGATGAAAAAGGCATAGCCGATGACGTCCAGGCGGTGGTGCAGATCGGTCGCGCCCCGGTCAGCCAGCAGGGAGATAAGCGCCCCTCCCAGGAAAGCACCCAGGATCATCTCCACGCCCAACCCTTGTGCCAGGGCGATAAAGGCCAGCCCGATCGCAAACGCGCCACGCACGTCTATCTGGGCCGTAGCCCGGGAGACCCGATTGAGAAAATC
>JASFHU010000309.1:0-5846 GCA_050123055.1 Anaerolineae bacterium | reverse complement strand
ACCTACCACCGAACTGGCCAGCGAGGAACTGGAGGCGGCCATTCTGGCGCCCGCGCTGTTCCAACGGGTCGGGCTATGCCGCTCGCGGAGCGAGGCCCGCCGGCTGATCCAGCAGGGGGGTGCCTACGTCAACGATGTGGCCGTGGGCAGCGTGGATGACCTGATCGGCAGTGACCAACTGGAGGAAGCACCCGATGGGCGTCGCACGCTGCTGCTGAGAGCCGGTAAGAAACGCTATCACCGGATCGTGATCAAGTGAGAGTCAGAAAACAAGGAAAACGGGCTGGGGCACTTCCCCAGCCCTTTTTTATTGAGATCTAGCCAAGCCCGACTGCCACGTCCTTTTTGCTGTTCCAGATGGCCCAGACGACGATGGCCGCCAGGATGACGATGGCGATCCAGACGGCGATGCCCTGGGCTTGAATGATCAGGGGGGCGGCCAGCAAACTGACCAGGTTGACGACCTTGATCATCGGATTCAGGGCCGGGCCGGCCGTATCCTTGAGCGGGTCACCCACCGTATCGCCCTCGACGCCGGCCTTGTGTGCCGGCGAGCCCTTGCCGCCAAAATTGCCATCTTCGACATACTTTTTGGCATTGTCCAGCGCCCCACCGGCGATGGCCATAAAGACGGCCAGCAACTGGCCCGTCACGATCACACCGGCCAGGAAAGCGCCCAGGGCCTGCACCTGGAAGATGAGGCCCACCAGCAGAGGCAGTCCGACCGACAGGGCGACTAGACTGACCAGCTCTTTCTGCGCCGCGGTGGTGGCGATATCCACGACCTTGTCATACTTCGGGGGTGTGGTGCCTTCCAACACACCGGGGACTTTGAATTGGCGGCGTACTTCATTCACCACCAGGTTCGCACCCCGGGCCACGGCCCGCAGCGAATAGGCTGAGAAGAGGAAGGGCAGCGCCCCACCCAGCAGGAGGCCGATGATGCCGTTGAGGCTGGAGACAGAGATACCGCGGTCCAGCAACTCGGTCACAGACATGTCGGGGAAGGACAACACCAGCGCATCAGCCACAAAGGAGAAAAAGAGGGCCGTGGCGGCTATCACCGCCGAGGCGATGGCGATCTGTTTGGTGATGGCCTTGGTGGTATTGCCCACCGCGTCCAACTCAGCCAGCAGTTCCCGGGCCTTGTCACCTGCGCCCGACATCTCACCGACGCCGGCCGCGTTGTCGGCAATGGGGCCATAGGCATCCATGGCCACGTTGTTGCCGGTGTGAGAAAGCATGCCGATGCCGACCATGGCCACACCGTAGAGCATGTAGATAAGGGGCTGGCCGCTAAAGACAAGCAGGCTGGCTGCCATGGCCACTACGATGGCCACCACACTCCACACACTGGCCTCCATACCGACCGCCATGCCGGAGAGGATCGTCGTCGCCGATCCGGTTTGCGTAGACTCGGCGATCTCCAGCACCGGTTTGCGCTTGATCGAGGTAAAGAGGGAGGTCAAGGGGTTAAAGACCACGGCCAATCCCACGCCAATGGCGTTCAACGTTGCCAACTGCCACTCACCGGCGTAGAACCAGGAGAACACAAAGGCAAAGATGACCGTGTTGACCGACGATACCTCGTAGGAGCGGAACATCGCCTCCTCAGCATCGTGGGCTCGCAGGAACTTGATCGGGAATTTTTCCCAAATAGGCACGGTAAAGGTCCCCAAGATCGACGAGATGACGCCGATGGCCCGCACAATGAGGGGATAGACGATCCAGAAGGTGTCCCCAGTCATATGCATCAACACCAAGCCGAGGATCAGCGTCGAGACGATGGTCACCTCGTAGCTCTCGAAAATATCGGCCGCCATGCCAGCGCAGTCGCCCACATTGTCGCCCACCAGGTCGGCGATGACGGCTGCGTTGCGCGGATCGTCTTCCGGCAAGCCCTGCTCCACCTTGCCCACCAGGTCGGCGCCCACGTCGGCAGCCTTGGTATAGATGCCGCCGCCGATGCGCATAAAGAGGGCCACCAAGGTACCACCAAAACCAAACCCCAGCAGCGCGTCGGGGGCCGCTTGGCCAAAGATCATAAAAATCGTGGTGCCACCCAGCAAGCCCAGGCCGTCGGTCAGCATGCCGGTGAAGGTGCCGGCGCGGTAGGCCACCGTCAGAGCGCCATTATAGTTGCCTCTGACAGCTTCGGCCGCCACACGGATATTGCCCTCGACGGCCACCCGCATACCCAACTGCCCAACGGTGATGGAGAAGGCAGCTCCGACGATAAAGGCCACGCTGCGCCCGATACCCAGCCAGAGGCGCGCCGAGGACTCGCTGGCAAAGACCTCCATCGCTTCCCTGCTTGGCCTGACCACAAAGACGCTGAAGAACAGCACAATGGCCAACAGGGCCAGGATGGGCAGCATGGTGCGCAATTGCCGCTGCAGGTAGGCATTGGCGCCGGTCTTGATGGCTTGCCATACCTTTTGCATCTCGGGCGAACCCTTGTCACGCCTCATCGTGTCGCGCCACAGCCAGTAGGCATAGACCAGACTGATGAACGCCACGACGATAACACCCCAGAGCATTGCCTGCTCTGTACCACTGAGTTCCCTCATGGATTCCTGCCTCCTCGAACAAGATTTCTATGCTATTGTTGCTTGTCGCTCTGGGGAAACCGGCGCACGGATATCATCCCTGCTGGCTGCGGGCCTCCGGCTCGCCGGCAGCTCCTGGCGAAAACGCGCCATATTCTACAAGAGATAGGGAGAAAAGTCAAATGAGTCCTTCTGTAAGCCAGACTACCCAGACGTACCATGGATCATTTGCCAAAATTCGCGAAATTGGGGGGTACACTTTTTCCATTTTCGTGGTATAATACCTAGTAGCCCAAGGCGTTCCCGCTCTGCAGGCGAGCGTTGAGCGCAAGAAAGACCTTTATGACCCAGGCTGGGAACCTGCGCAACCATGGCGAAAGCTTGACCACGGCACTGATGACCACCGGTGCGGTCAAACAGGGGGGAGATCCTGAACTTTGGGGGCCCCGATGGGGTCGGACACTCCCCATCCGGCCCGAACCGCCCGAGAGAAAGCCTGGTCGAGCCTGCTTTGAAGCAAGGGCGACCCTTCGGGGCTCGAACCCTGCGCTACTTTGGAGCGCCGTGGGAGGCAAGAAAGAGGTGTAATTTAGGTTACTGACGAAACGCAGGAAACAGGCATAAAATTGCTAATTGAACCCGATGCCTTGTCTGTTCCTGCATTTGTTGTGTAGCGCGTCACTTGTCTCCAGCATAGGCGGCTTTCAGTGCTGCAACGTGCCGGATTTGGCCTGGACGGAATCCCGCAACGGACATGCCCGCGCCGCCGTATAGCAGAGCAAGGCAACCATACGGACGGAGGTCGTACGCCGCCAAGCTGGAGGCCACGCCGGTACCGGCGAGAATTTCGTAGGTGAAGGGGAGGACCTGGTCAGAATGACCGAAGTGGAAATGGAACAGAAAGACACCCAAGCTCTGCCTGAGGAGGGACAGAAGGAACCAACCGCCATCGAACGATTGCTGGCCCTTGGTCAGAGCCAGGGTTATGTCACGTACGACGACGTGATGGAGGCAGTCCCTGAGGCCGAGTTGAACATCGAGCAATTGGAGGATGTGTTGGCCACCCTTATCGAGATGGGGATCGAGATCAGTGATGCCGGATTGGAAGAGCCGGAGGCTCCAGAAGCGAAACCTAAGGAAGCGGAACCAGTGGAAAGCACTGCAGCAGACATCGACCTTTCAGCCATTGATATTGACGATTCGATCAGCCTTTACCTCAAGGAGATTGGGCGCATTCCCCTGTTGACGGCCGAGCAAGAAGTCTCGCTGGCCAAGCGGATGGAAGCAGGGCGAAACGCCAAGCGGCGCCTGAGCAGGGACGGGAAGAGACTGGGTTACGAAAAGCGCGAGCAACTGGCCGCGACCGTCAGGGATGGGAAAGCGGCCCAGGAACACCTGATCAAGGCCAACTCCCGGCTGGTTGTCAGCGTGGCGAAAAAATACGTGGGGCGAGGGGTTCCGTTCCTGGACCTCATCCAGGAGGGGAACATCGGCCTCATCCGGGCGGTCAAAAAGTTTGACTACCGGCGGGGCTACAAGTTCTCTACCTACGCTACGTGGTGGATCCGGCAGGCTGTCACGCGTGCGATCGCCGACCAGGGACGCACGATCCGCGTGCCGGTCCACATGTATGAGCAGATCAACCGTCTGGCGCGCGTATCACGCCAGTTGGTGCAAGAGCTGGGTCGCGATCCAACGATGGAGGAGATTGCCGAGGGGCTTGGGGTCAGCGCCAAAAAGGTGGAGCGGACGATCAAGGTTTCACAGCGTCCCCTGTCGCTAGAGATGCCCGTAGGCGAAGAGGACGATAGCTTTTTGGGCGATTTTATCGAAGACAGCGAAGCTCCCTCGCCCACAGACCAGGCTTCTCAGCAGTTGCTTCGGGATCAGATCGATGACATCTTTGTCTCCCTCACGCCGCGAGAGGTGCGGATCCTGCAACTGCGCTTCGGGCTGGTCGACGGCTACAGCTACACGTTGGAAGAGGTGGGCAAGAAGTTTGGCGTGACGCGGGAGCGCATCCGCCAGATCGAAGCCCAGGCATTGGGCCGGCTGCGACATCCAAGCCGTAGCCGGAAGCTGCGCGACTTTTTGGCCTGAGCCTTCCAGACGTAGAGGCTAGGAAATGACAATGGCGTCCCGATCCTGGGGCGCCGTTTGCATTGGCAGGATGGGGATGGTCGCCCAACTTGCGCGCTATGCAAGATTTTTGTATAATGATTAACATCAAATATGACCGGGGTAGAGACCTATGAGCAAAAAGAAACAGCGTCGAAGCACACACCGCCGGACCCAGAAAAAAAAGGGGCCATCGCTTGTCATCCCGATCGTCGTCGGGGTTGTCGTAGTAGCCATCGTCATCGGAGCCATCGCGTTGCTTGAAACGGGACGCAGTAGATCTTCAGCCCGGGCTGGAGAGGACCCGGCCCAGGGGAACACTGCCCAAGCCCTGAATACCAGCTCGCTCCCCTACCCGGACGTGCCACGCATTTCTCTGGAAGAGACCCAGAACAAGATGGCCTTGGACCAGGCCATTCTGGTGGATGTGCGCAGCAAAGCATCCTACGACAAGTCGCACGCCGAGGGGGCGATCTCCATTCCTGAAGCGGAGATGGGGGCGCGGGTGGATGAGCTTCCCGACGATAAGGACATCATTTTGTACTGTACCTGAAGCCAGGAGCAACAGAGTGCCCGTGTGGCACAGGAATTGATTGCCAGCGGCTTTTCTAATGCCAAGGCACTGCTAGGTGGGTTTGCCGCCTGGCAGCGGGCGGGTCTTCCTTTGGAGTCGGCGACGCCGTAGTGTTTCGCAGCGCAAACAAGCCCACAGTTTTCGATTCTGGTTGGGTGACGTCGTAGGTATCTTTTCAATAGACCGGGGGAAGATGGGCGGTGAAGCGTTGGAGAAGGGCATGATCACCCGCGCCCCACTGCCGTAGGTCAGGTAGACAAAGCCAGGAAAAGTCATAGACCACAGACTGGTCAGCACAGGCTACTCCTCCAGATATCTGGAGAGGGGTAGCCTGTGTTAGATCTGTTAGACAAGCACCTCTGATTGTGCTATAATCGCTCGGGCTATAGAGGACTCGAAAGTGCGATTCGACACTGGCGCCACAGCATGGGGCAATTGTAATCTAGAGGGCACCAAGCATCGACCATCGTAGACCAAGCCTGGCCTGTGCCGGGCAGGAAAGGACTCAACCATGCAAGTATCGGTCGGCATCGGACTGACCAACGACTGTGACCTGGATTGCGCCCACTGCTACCGTCCCCAGGGCCGTATCTACCAGCTCAGCC
>JASFHU010000308.1:0-5853 GCA_050123055.1 Anaerolineae bacterium | reverse complement strand
CCCGGCCGCCGCCGATCAGCTCGTCTACGATCCGGGCGTCGGCCGGGGAGAGGGATTTGAGAGCACTGGCCCACTGGTCCAAGTCGTCGCTGAGCAGTAAGTTGTGACCACTGGGCTCGTGCATGAAGCGGCCATAGCTGGTCAGGTCGACGAATCGGTTGGCGGGGACGACGCCCAGTTGGCGATAGATCTCGTGCAGCTTTGTGCCCGGTCTGTGGCCCATGACAAAGTGGATGCCACCGTCGATGAAATAGTCCCCACGCTGCCAGGCGGCGGCTACCCCGCCCGGTTGGAAGTGATGCTCAAAGATGTGGCTCCGGTAGCCGTTCATTTGGGCATAGCAGCCGGTGGACAGGCCTGCCAGCCCGGCGCCGATGATGATCAGCTTTCTTTCCTTCATCCTTCTCTGACCTCCTCGGTGAGTATGCTATCCTGAGGAACACTCAGGCGCAGGCAGAAAAACTTTGTGGCGATCAGTCTCGTGGGTGAGTTGCGCTGCTACAGTTCTCCGTATACTGTGGCCGGAGCCAGGAACTCGGGGAACCGGCTGCGCAGTTGGTCGCGAGCCTGGTAGCAGAGGTGACAGGCGTCGATGTAGGTATCCTCGTGGGGCAGGTCATAGCGTTCCGCCAAGGCCACCGGACCACCCTCGAGCAGGGGACCGATGATGGGGTGCGCCACGGGGTCGTAACTGGCCACCATCTCTTTCAGAGGCTGTTCCCAGAGGTTGCCCATGAGCAAGCCCTGGCAGGTGTGCACATGACCAAAGGTGTCCACGTGCACCCGGCCTGGGTTTCGAAAGTCCTCGTCGGGGCACTCGGTGAACTCTGTCCACCGTTGGCGCGGCACGCCCTCGGTGAGCTTGGAAACCGCCCGTCCCCTGAAGCGGACAGGGCCGCCGGTGATGGGCTCGCCTTTGTCGTCTGGAGCGTAGGCCGCGCAGCCCTCGGGGGCTTCGATGGCGATGACGCCCTCTGGCAGACTCAGCCGCGTCGCAGCCTCCACCGCGTTGCTCGCGGCCTGGGTCATCATAGCCTCGCCATGAAAGAGATCGCTGGATAGGCTCAGGTCGTCAATCCCAGCCTGGGCGATGGGGCGCAGCCACTCGACGGCATCCTCAACGGACGTGGCCCAGAAATTGTTGGTGACGATCCCCGTCTTGAAGCCCAAGGCTGCTGCCTCCCGGAGGCCCTGGAGCATGATAGGGTAGAAAAGAAAGGGCTCCCCCCCCTCAAAGTAGACCATCTCGACCGTACCCAGGTCCTTGGCTTGCTTAAGCACGTCGCGGATCTGAGCCAGGGTCATGGTTCCCCTGGCTTTCGGGCTGCTCCAGACGAAGCAGTGGTCGCACTCGTCGGTGCAGCGGTAGCTAAGCAGGAAATGCACTCCAGTCAGTTCCATCTCTTTCTCCTCCTCCAGGTTCTTTCCGCAGGCCGATCGATCGGCATTGCGTTGTCCCACCCGTAGGCACCTGTCACCCTCCTGGCCAACCCACAGATCACATTATACAGCCTGTTGGCTCTTTCTCCAAGGGAGGACTGGTGCGTAGGAAGGGCTGGGTTTGGTCAGCGGAGTTGCCAATTTGGCACGAGTCAGGTACAATAGGCCGGTCGCGCCACGACTCGATGGAAGATATGGGACAGGGGTCTGAGCGCAAGCCAGAACAGAGAGCGGAGAGGGAGAGAACCATGCCAACCCGTGAGGAAGCCTGGGAGTTGCTGAATGAATACACAAAGAACCAGAACCTGGTGCGCCATATGCTGGCTGTCGAAGCGGCTATGCGCGCCTATGCTCGCAAGTTCGGCGAGGACGAAGACCTGTGGGGTGTCGTCGGCCTGATCCACGACTTTGACTACGAGCGGTACCCTGACCTCTCGGTAGAGGGGCACCCTGTGGTGGGCGCGCGCGTCCTGCGCGAGCAGGGGTGGCCGGAGGAGATCGTGCGTGCCGTCCTGGCCCACGCCGGAGAATATACCGGCATCCTTCCCGAGTCGCTGATGGAAAAGAGCCTGGTGGCGGTGGACGAGTTGACTGGCTTTCTGGTGGCCGTGGCTCTGGTGCGCCCCAGCAAGGACATCCGAGACATTACCAAGATCCGGTCGGTCAAGAAAAAGTGGAAAGACCGTTCCTTTGCGGCGGCGGTGAATCGGGAAGAGATCGAGCATGCCTGCGAGGCGCTGGCTGCGGACCTGTGGACCGAGCACGTGCCCTTGGTCCTCGACTCGATGAAGGGGATTGCCTCAGAGTTGGGGTTGGCTGGCCAGGCCGCAGGTTAGGCAGCCCTTGCACCATAGGCTGGCCAGGCAGGGGCCGTTGAGGGAGCGCTTGCTGGTCGGCGCAGAGAGAACTGCGCCGTCGGCTCCTCAAACTCTGGCCCGAGCGTACAGGATGGCGTTGCGGCGTTTACCCTCGCGCGTGATGACTCCCATCTCGCGCAGGCAGTAAGCCATTCTCTGGGCTAACCGCAGGGGTTTGCCCAGGGCGGCGGCCAAGTCGGAGGTGGTAAAGGGATCGGCGAGCGAGTCTGGCAAGAGCCTGCCCATATCGGCCGGGGTTTCAAACACCCGCCGCTCCAGGACCTGCAAAAGCCGGCGCTCGTGGGTGACCCACCCTCTGCGTCGCCAGGCACGCTTGCCATCGTAGCGGCGAACCTCGTCTTCCTGGATGAGGAGTACCTCCAGGGAAAAGCTGGGATGGGCCAATAGTCTGGGAAAACTCACCAACTCCCGGAACAGATCTTCGACTGTCCCCCGCTTGGGTGATTTGCGGCGACTCTGTTGGCTGTGGCCGTCGCTGGCCAGCTTGACGATCCATTTTTCCCGGGCGACGGGATAAACGAGCCGTACAGGATGCCGGGCTGTGAGATCGATCAGTTTTCGTTTGATGGAGGAAAAGCTCGCCGTCTGGATCTCGATCAGCAGTTCTCGACGTACAATGTCGATGACATAACCTTCCAGATCTACCTCGAGCTGGTCGCCTGGCTCAGCGTACCAACTTTTCAAAGCTGCATGCAGGGGTTTTTCGTTTAGCGTGCTTATCTGGTGTGATGCAGCCTGTGGCTCTGCGGTCATTGGGATGTCTCGGCCAGATGGGCCTCAGGCTCTGCGCCGAACTGGGTGTGGTAGAGATGGGCGTAGAGTCCATCCTGGGCCAGTAGCTCGGTGTGGGTGCCACACTCTGCCAACCGGCCCTGATCGAGCACCAGGATCTGATCGGCTGCCAGGATGGTGGACAGGCGGTGGGCGATCACCAGGTTGGTACGACCCTCGAATAGCGGCTCCAGGGCAGCCTGGATCAGCGCCTCGCTGTTGGAATCCAAGTGTGACGTCGCCTCATCCAGTATCAGGATGCAGGGGTCCTTGAGGATGACACGGGCGATGGCCATCCGCTGTTTTTCGCCACCGCTCAGGCGATAGCCTCGCTCGCCGACGACGGTGTCATAGCCCTCGGGCAAGCTGGCGATGAAGTGGTGGATGTTTGCCGCCTTGCAGGCCGCCTCCAGCTCTTCCTGGGTGGCATCCGGGCGGGCGTAGAGCAGGTTGGCTCGCACAGTGTCGTGAAAGAGGTAGGTCTCCTGGCTGACCATGCCTACCTGGTGGGCCAGAGACTCCTGGGTCACGTCGCGCAGGTCGAGGGTGTCCAGGGTGATCTGGCCCTCGGTGGGGTCGTAGAGACGGGGCAGCAGGTAGGTGATAGTCGTCTTGCCGGCGCCGCTGGGACCCACCAGGGCTACGAGCTGGCCTGGCTGCATGTCGAAGGATAGGTCGCGCAGCGCCCACCGGCGGCTGGCGGCGGGGCCAAAGGTTTCCTCTGGATCATCACCGTCGCTGCCTGGTGGTGGGAGAATCTCGTGTTGCCAGCCACGCCATCCAGCTCGAGCGCGGCAGGGCGGTCCTCGATCTCTACGGGCAGGTCCACGTACTCGAACACTCGCTCAAAGCTCACCATAGAGGTGGCGAATTCTACCTGGACATTGGACAGGGCCGAGATGGGTCCGTACAGTCTCGCCAGGTAAGCAGCAAAGGCCACAATGGTGCCGATGGTGATTGCACCCTGGAGAACCAGGTGTCCACCTGCCCAATAGATCAGAGCCGTGCCGATGGCGCTGGCGATGCCCAGCCCCATAAAGAACCAGCGCCCCACCAAGGCACGCCGCACACCGATGTCTCGGACGCCGCGGTTTGTCTCACGGAAGCGGCCTACCTCCTGGCGTTGGCGGCCAAAGGTTTTGACGAGTAGTGCACCATTGATGCCCAACGTCTCGCTGATGATGTTGCTCATGTCGGCGTTGTATTCCATTGCCTGGCGGCGGATATCGCGCAGAATCCGCCCCACCCGGCGTGCAGGCAAGAGAAAGAGCGGCAGTACGACCACCGATAGGATTGCCAGCCGCCACTCGATGGAGATCATCACTGCCAGCGTGGTGACCAGGGTGATGGAATTGGTCACAATGTTTGGCAGCGTTCCGGTGACCGCGTTCTGAGCGCCGACAACGTCGTTGTTGAACCGTGAGACAACCTCCCCTGATTTGGTGTGGGTGAAGAAGCGGAGGGACATGCTCTGCAAGTGCACGTACATCTCTTGACGGAGGTCAAAGATAATGCCCTCGCCCATTCGCGCGCTCAGATAGCGCTGCCCCACACCGATGAGACCGCTCACGATGGGGATGGCAATCATGCCGAGCGCCAGCAGATTCAGGCGCGCAGTGTCGCCGCTGGGCAAGACGTTGTCAATCAGATCGCGGATCAGCAGAGGTGGGATCAGCCCCAGCAGCGAGGTAACTACAATGGCAACCAGCACCAGAAGCATGTAGGTCCAGTAGGGCCGGGCATAGCCCAGCACACGCCGGAGCAGGTTGCGGTCGATCCGTGCCCGCCCTTTCGATTCGTCATACCTGAGATAGCTCCACCAACCACCACCATGCATCATGCTTGCTCTACACCTCCCGCCGAAGCGGCTCGACAGTGAGCATCTATGCTACGGTTCCTGACTTTCACGCGCCAGACACAATCTCCTGCCAGTGGTGCGTTCCGGTCTACCACGGAATCGGCTCTCTGTCGCGGAAAAAGCCGCCGGTGGGGCCATCATCAGGCAGGGTAGCCAGCCAAGCGGCGGTGTCGGCGCCCTGTTCGACAGAGCGAGGAGCGCCACTACCCCCCATATCGGTTTTGACCCAACCGGGGCACATACTGTTGACGAGTATGTTGGTCTGCCGCAATTCTGCAGCTAACATGCAGGTCAGGGCATTGAGGGCGGTCTTGGACATGCGATAGGCCGGCGATCCGCTGCCCATGTCGCTCAGTTGTCCCATCCCGCTGGACAGGTTGACGATGCGTCCATGTCCTCCCTGCTTCATCAAGGGTACCAGGGCCTGGACGAGGCGCCAGGGTCCGTAGACGTTGGCTTCCATGGTCGTCCGAACTGTGTCAAGATCTGTGTCCAAGACGCCCCGTTGGTCGATCAAGACGCCCGCGTTGTTGATCAGAGCGTCGAGGTGGCCATACTGCTGGCGGATGTCGTTGGCCAGCCGCTGAATGCTTTCCGAATCGGTCACATCGAGTTGGTGATAGGCTACCTCGAGCCCTTCGTTTGCCAGCTTCTGCTGGGCAGCTTGACCTTTGGCCTCGTCTCGGCTGGTCATCATGACCTGGATGCCCCGCCGGGCAAGCTGGCGGCAGGTCTCAAAGCCGATACCGCGGTTGGCTCCGGTCACGATTGCGATTGTATTCTCATTGTTCATAGTTACTCCTGATTGCTGCGATTTTTTGGTGGGCCGTGCCGTTCATTATAGTGGTGAATGGAGCCTCGGTCAAGTTCCCATATTCCCGGGCTTCCGCAACAAGTCGACCTGAC
>JASFHU010000307.1:0-5860 GCA_050123055.1 Anaerolineae bacterium | reverse complement strand
CGCGGTCTTGACAGACCATCCGGCACAGAGGCTGGTGCGCACCGTCTATGCGGCCATTCTGCCCACCATTCCCTGGGTGTCCACCATGCTGGTGAGGCTGGGACAGACCCTGGCCACGGTGGAGAATGGGACTCGCCTCTTGGAACAGGAGGAACTGGTCGCCGTCTTCCCCGAAGGGTACAAGGGAACGGGCAAGCTGTTCAAAGACCGCTACCGGCTGGCCCGGTTTGGCCGTGGCGGTTTCGCCCAGATGGCGCTCAACACCCAGGCGCCCATCATCCCGGTATCTGTCGTGGGCTCGGAGGAAACCTATATCACCCTCGCCAAGTTCCCCACCCTGTCCGCGATCACGGGAATTCCCTACCTTCCGATTACCCTGACCTTTCCCTGGTTGGGTCTCTTGGGTGTGATCCCCTTGCCGACCAAGTGGTACATCGACTTTGGAGAGCCCATCCCCATGGATGGCTATGGTCCAGACGCGGCCGACAGCATCGTGCGCGTCGCGCAATTGAGCGACCAGGTGCGCGACACCATCCAAGAGATGATCCACAACCGCCTGGCCCAACGACGTTCCATCTTTTTCGGCTAGGATCGAGCACTATGATAACTGTCAGGACGACCCGAAAGTGAAGGGTGGCGGTGCAATCTGAGAACGATATCGGCGGGTTTGTCGGTCATCGGGTGCTGCAAGTCGACGACCCTATCGGCTCACTGACAAGGAGGCCAGCGTGCACTTGTTGCTCGATCCCATTGCCTGGCTGATTGTCGTCGCCTTCAGCGTACTAGGCTCCCTTGGCAACTTGGCGCTCTACGAGGTGGGTAGACAGGGCGTGGACGCCATCCGCAAGCGCTTTCCTCGCATCAAGGACGAACATTGGCTGCGGGTCAAAGGCCTCTATGACAGATTTGGGGGCTGGGTCCTACTGCTCTCGGGTATACCGGTGCTGGGCTCTTTGCTAACAACCGCTGCGGGCGTCTTTGGGGTGCCTCGACCGGCCTTTCTGATCTTGGTCACCATCGGCAAGCTATGGCGCAACTGGTTGCTGGCCATAATCCTCGCCGGGACCTACAATTACTTCAGGGGCTGAGCTTTGACGGTGATGAGTCCTTTGACCCAAGAACGCTCCAAGGCTGAGCAAGGGCGCCAGTCAGGATCCAGGGTACTTGCCTGGATCGGCATCGTTCTGGCAATCGCCGGCCTGGCCGGCATCCTGGTAGCCCTTCTCCGGCGTCAGCGGCCCGCTAGAAAGGCTCGTCCCCGACCCAAGCCACGACCACCCCAGCCCCAGGCCGTGCTTGACCTGCACGGCCTGACCGAGAAGGAAGTAGCCGTCCGCAAGACTGAGGCTCATGACAGCGCCTTGGGGGCCGGCGGCACGATTCCCTTCAAGCCCCTGCATTCAACGCGCGAGATCTGGCGGGCGAACACGCTCACCATCTTTAACCTGAGCATGGTCGGCCTGGCGGTCGTCCAGGTCCTGCTGGGCAAACCGTTTGATGCGATCCTGACCACAGCTGTCCTGCTGCTGGGCATCGGACTCAACGCCGGCCAGCAACTGTGGGCTCGGAGCCGGCTGCGGAACCTGGAACGGGTCGCCCGGCCCCAGGCCACCGTGATCCGCGACGGCTCACCCCGCAGCATCGACCCCGCCGAGGTCGTGCGCGACGATATCCTCGTCGTCGGACCCGGCGACCATATTCTGGCCGATGGACGGGTGCTGGGGCAGGGGCACATCGTCGTAGACGAATCGATGCTCACCGGCGATCCACGGCAGCATGCCAGGCAAGCCGGGGACCCGGTGTACGCTGGTAGCTTTTGCATCGAGGGCCATGCGGCCTACGGTGCGCAGAAGGTCGGCAGCGATCGACTCATCGCCGCCCTGACCGGTGAGTTTGAGGCCCTTGGGGAGGAATTGACCCCCCTGGAACGGACCATCGATCGCCTGCTGCGTGTCCTGCTGGTTGTGGTAGCCGTTCTTTCGCTTCTGTTGCTGGCTGATTACTTTGATCTGCTGTTCCCCAACTTGCACATGGATGCCTTTGCCAGTGCGGCCAGTGTGATCTTTGGTATAGCTCCCTCCAGCCTGTTCCTCATGATCCTGGTGAACTATGCCATGGGCACAGCCGAACTGCTGCGGGTCGGTGCGCTGGTCCACCGCTCCCGCTCCGTCGAGTCCCTGGCCCAGGCGACTGTCATCTGCTTCGCGCAAGCCGGGATCCTGACAGGGGTAGGTCTGGAAGTCGAACCTATCGCCCAGCCAGGGGACACGGTCAGCGGGCGGCCCCGCCTGGCCGAGTCGCGGATCCGCCAGATCCTGGGCGACTTGGCACAAAGCACCTCAGCAGACAGCCCGGCCGTGAAAGCCATACGGGGCGCCTTTCCGGGCACCCGGCGCCGCACATTTGCAGAAGCTCCGTTTCTCTCTTTGTATGGCTGGAGCGCCGTCGCCTTTGAAGACGATGACCTGAGCGGGGTGTACGTCCTGGGCGAGCCTCAGGTGTTGGAGGCACACCTGGTCAGCGAGGATGGGCGATACGCAGAGGGGGGGCAAGATCGAGTGCCCTCTCCTTCCTGGCGCGACCGGCTTCTGAACCTGACGCGGTCCCTGGTGCGTTCAGAAAACACAGCGCACGCAGGGGGAGAAAGTGAGCAGATGGTTCCAGAAGCTCCGGTACCACAATCTTGGGACACAACCGCACCCCCCGGGGAGAAAGCCTCTGGAGAGGAAGCCTCCGGGCCTGAACTCTTCCAGCATCTCATGAAAGGGGTGAACGCCCTGCTGGGGCGTGGAGAAGCACAGCCGGAAGAGGCTGGGGCAGACAGGGAGGGCATCACAGAGCTCGTCTACGTGGTGGCCTATCATCCAGACCTCGTTCCGCTTCACACGCCCAGCGGGCTGCCCAGTCTGCCTGGGGATCTGATCCCCCTCTGTCGATTGCGCTACTCCGAGCAGGTGCGCCCGGAGGCGGTCGAAACGATCCAGGCCTTCTCCCAGGCAGGTGTGCAATTCAAGATCTTTTCCTCGGATGCACCGAAGCGGACCGCGACGGCCCTTGCACGAGCGGGCCTCGGGGGGAGAGAGGACGCGCTTCTAGGCGCCACATCTGGCCCCGAACTGGCCGCTCTGGATAGGGAAGAGTTGGCAGCAGCGGCAGCCGGTAGCACCATCTTTGGCCAGGTGACCCCCCAGCAGGCCGGACAGGTGGTCAAGGCTCTGCGCCAGCAGGGCGAAGCGGTGGCCGTGGTGGGTGACGGCGTCAACGATCTACAGGCTATGCAGCAGGCTCATCTCTCCATCACCCGACAGAGCAGCAGCCCGGCCGCGCTCAGCGTGGCCGACATCGTCCTGCTTGAGGACTCGCCCAGGGCAATGTTGCAAGTGCTGGAAAAAGGGCAGCGCATCGCCAACGGCCTGCTCGATATCTTGAAGCTCTACCTGACCCAGATCATCTATCTGATCCTGCTCATCCTGGCCATCTGGGGGATGGGCATCGGGTTCCCCTACCAGTCGAAGCAGGGCTCCCTCATTACTATCGTCTCCGTGGTGCTGCCGTCGGCGGGGTTGTCGCTGTGGGCTGCGGCTGGCGTGGTGCCGAGGACCAGGCTGGGCTGGCTGCTGGCCAGGTTCGTGGGCCCGGCCGCCGTGACCATGAGTGCCGCGGCCGTGGTGGTGTACCGCATCTTTCTGGACCGGACTGGCGACGTGGCCTACGCCCAGCTCGCCCTCACCTACACGCTGGTGATCGCAGGGCTGGTGCTGGTGGTTCTCTTGCGACCGCCGGTGCGTCCCAAGGTAGGTAGTGATGAGCGCAGCGGCGACTGGCGGCCGGCGGCCCTGTCGCTGGTGCTTCTGATCCTGGTCTTGGTCATATCCTGGATCCCGCTGGCGGATCAACTGTTCGCCCTCACCCCACTCCGACAGCCCACAGACTACCTGATCGTGGGTCTGGCGGTGCTGGCCTGGGCATTCACCACGGTCTTTGTCTGGCGGGTAGCGCCCCTGCAGCGCCTTTGGCAACCACTCCGCCCCTAATCCTTTCGAGATAGGTACAGCTCATTCCACGGGCATCCTAGGTGCCCCCGAGCAGGTCCAGGGGCCCAGTCGAAGGATATGCCCTGCGTTCAGGACCTGTTTCGATTGGATTGGCAGACGCTCAGCAGAACCCCATAGAGGACCCCCAATTTGACAAATTCCTGACTCTGGATAAAATATGACCCTGGTCAAATTTGTTACTTGGTCATAGTTTGAGTGGGGTCAGAGATGGAACAGACACTATCCCGCCGGGAGAGAAAAAAACTGGAAACCCGCCAGGGCCTGCTGGAAGCAGCGCTGGCGCTCTTTCGCGAGCACGGATACGACGAGACAACAATAGAGGAGATCACCGATCGGGCCGACGTCGCCAAGGGGACATTTTTCAACTACTTTCCCTCCAAAGAGGCCCTCCTGAGCGAGCTGACCGTGTGGCAGTTCTCCCAGTTGCGCGACGCGCTGGACGTGAGCCAGGGCGCGCCCGTTAGCCCGCTGGCCAGGATCAAACTGCTCGTACGCTTCCTCTATGAGCAGACTCTCAGCGACTGGCATCTCTTCCAGCGGGCCTTTGCCACGCGTCTGAGCCAGCCGCCTGTGGCTCACCACCACGCCAAGCGCCGGCTTTCGGGCCTGCTTACTGAGCAGGTGAGAGAAGCACAGGCGTGTGGCGAGCTCCGCGCCGACGTGGAAGCGGAGCTGGTCAGCGACCTGATGTTCGTCGCCCATTTCCGGCGGCTGTCGGCTTGCTTTCGAGAAAGTGGGACGCTGCCATCGCCTGATGATTCCGAGCAGGTGATAGATCTCTTGGTGGACGGCCTGGCCGGACCCAACTGGAGTAAAAAATGAAGCCTTTAGGAAGAGCATTGGGCTATCTAAAGCCCCATTGGCTGCTGGCAAGCGGCATCTTTGTCACCCTGCTCCTGGGGTCGGTGTTGAACCTGGTCATCCCTGCCCTGACAGGTCGGATCATCGACGACGGGATCGAAGCGGGGGTGGCGAGTGTGATCGTCTGGGGCGCGCTGGCCATGATCGGCGTGGCGCTGTTTCGAGCGCTGTTCACCTTTCTGCAGGGCTACTGGGCCGCCAAGGCATCTCAGAACGTGGCCTACGACATGCGCAACGGCCTGTATGGCAAGATCCAGAATCTGTCCTTCGGCTACCACGACCGGGCACAGACGGGACAGCTCCTGACCCGCGCTACCAGCGACGTGGAACGGGTACAGATGTTTGTGGGGCGCGGGTTCATCATGTTCATCACCGCCCTGATCATGATCGTCGGCAGCCTGATCCTCCTCTTCTCCCTGGACTGGCAACTATCGCTGATCATGCTTGTTCTGATGCCGGTTACGATGGGAGTCTTTGTGCTCTTTGCCAGCCGTGCCCGGCCGCTGTTCACCAAGGTGCAGCAGTTCATCGCACACCTGAACACCGTTCTGCAGGAGAACCTGGCCGGGGTGCGGGTGGTCAAGGCCTTTGCCCGCGAGCCCTACGAGCACCAGCGGTTCTCCGCAGCCAACCAGGACCTGATGAACCAGATGATCGATGTAGGCCGGTTAATGGCCGCAGCATTCCCCCTGATCTTTCTCCTGGCCAACCTGGGCACCCTGGCCGTCGTCTGGATTGGCGGCCTGCAGGTGATCGGTGGGCGGCTGACCATCGGCGAGCTGGTGGCCTTCCAGAGCTATGTGATGATGACCATGTTCCCACTCTTCATGCTGGGCATGATCATCGCCATGGTCTCGCAAGCATCGGCCAGTGCCGCGCGGGTGTTCGAAATCCTCGACGCCCAGTCGGAGGTGGTGGAAAAGCCGGACGCCATTGACCTGCCG
>JASFHU010000306.1:0-5893 GCA_050123055.1 Anaerolineae bacterium | reverse complement strand
CTGGGGACAGACGCGCTCCAGGTCACGGAGGATCTCCAGCCAGGCCGGGCCGGTGCGCAGCATCTTAAAGATGCCACCCGGTCCGATGGTGTCGCCGATGCACTGGTCCACGCCATACTTGAGCGGAATATCGTAATCGGGGCGCACGTTGCGCAGCCCGGCAACCTCGATGGTGTTGATCACATAGTCGCAACCAGGTAGAACCTGTAACCGGTCGATCGTCGCCTCCACGGTCCAGGCTCGCCCCGAGCGCTCGACCAGCCTTTCGCCAATGCGGTGAGCCAGCTCCAGCCGCTCAGCGTCAATGTCCACCAGCGCAAAGGAGCCCCGCTCCAGCCCCGGCGTGCACAGCAGGTCGGCCATCAACTGGCGGGCAAACACAGTGCTGCCCGCGCCCAGGATGGCGACCCTGATGGGCCGTGAGGGGGGCATCGAGGCCAGAGTGCCGCGAGCCACCGGTTGCGAACCAGGATCGATGGGCAGCTCTTTCTCGCTTTCCCCCCTCGCATCCACCGGCTGTCCCTCGCGCACGGTATCGGACACCTTGATCTCCAGATCACCCAGTTCCCGCGTCTCAATGTGCAGCCTGACGGTGTGCTTGCCCGGTTGGAGCCGTGTGCCCGGCAGGCGCATGGTGATGCCCGTCCACACGGTGAGCGGCAGCGGCGCCTGGGACGAGATCGAATCCAGCGGTCGCGCCGTGCCATCGGGAGCAAGGCCAACCACCTGCTCGAGTGGATGCGAGAAGCCATCGATCTCCAGGCTGTGGATACGGGTCACCGTGCCTGAGGCGATCCCGTTCTGCACGCTGAATTCACATCCCTCTGGAACGTTGCACAGGCTACCCTGTACGTACAGTCTCTTGAGTACAAAGTTCGGAATAGCGGCCACCAGAACCCTCCTCTTTGCAAAATCGACCCGATGATATCGCAGAACGCGCTTTCGAGCAAAACAGAGCAGAACAGTAACCACCTCGTGAATAGCATGGCGCGGTAGGGGCGCAGCCTGCTGCGGCCGTACAAGGCCATCGTCGTCACTGGAGATGCCCCGGGGGACGCGTCGACCACCTGGCAACAAGGTTAAAACGAGGTCTTGGGCTCGGTTCGCCCTTCACGAAATGAAACGAATGTGGTATAATCGGGCTGCGTTTCAGATAGCACCTGGGGCGCACCGAAGCAGCTGGGTTTTCCGGATGAACGCGTTACACCAGTGCCGCGGGAGCTCACCGCCTCTGCTGGCCTTATTGACACGCTCGCGAGATGGGGATCGATGGCCGACTTTGTTCACCTGCACGTTCATAGCGATTTCTCCTTGCTCGATGGTCTGGGCAAGGTCAAGGAGCTGACCCAGGCCGCGGCCAAGATGGAAATGCCCGCGCTGGCGCTGACCGATCACGGCGTGATGTTTGGCATCCTGCAGTTCTATCACGCCGCCAAAAAGGCCGGCATCAAGCCCATCGTCGGCTGCGAGATCTATATCTCGCCGCGGGGCATGACTCAAAAAGAGGGCAAACAGGATACCAGACCCACCCACCTTATCCTTCTGGCCGAAAACCAGACCGGCTACCACAACCTGATGCAGATCGCGACGGCGGCCCAACTCGAGGGCTTCTACTACAAGCCCCGGGTGGACAAAGAGTTCCTGTCCGCCCACGCCGAGGGGCTGATCGTCCTGTCATCCTGTGGCTCTGGCGAGGTGCCTCGCATGTTGCGCGACGGTCGTCCCCAGCGGGCTCGCGAGGCCGCCGCCTGGTACCGAGATGCCTTTGGTCCTAACAACTTTTACCTGGAGCTCCAGGAGCACAACATCCCCGAGATGGAAGCGGTCAACCGCGGCCTGATTGAGGTCAGCCGAGAGATGGGCATCCCACTGGTGCTCACCAACGATGCGCACTACGTCCGGCGCGACCAGGCCCACGCCCATGAAGTCTTGCTCTCTGTCCAGACGGGCAAGACCATGACCGACCCGTCGCGGCTCAGAATGAACAACGACAGCTATTATCTCAAGAGCGCGGAGGAGATGGCGGTCCTCTTCCCCGACCTGCCCGAGGCAATGCGCAACACGTTGGTTATTGCCGAGCGCTGCAACGTCAACCTCGACCCCACCGGCTTTCACCTGCCCGAGATCGACATCCCGGCTGGCTACACCCCCGAAACCTATCTGCGCCACCTGACTGAGACCGGCCTGCGCCGCCTCTATGGTGACGAGTTCCACAGCGAGCGCGTCCAAAATCGCATGGATCGCGAATTGGGCATCATCCACGGGATGGGCTTTGACGTTTACTTTCTCATTGTCTGGGACCTGTGCGAATTCTCCAGAAAACAGGACATCTGGTGGAACGTGCGGGGCTCAGCCGCAGGTAGCATCGTGGCTTACGGGCTGGGCATTACCAATCTTGACCCGATGGCCCATGAACTCATTTTCGAGCGCTTTCTGAATCCCAACCGTGTCAGCATGCCCGACATCGACCTGGACTATCCCGACGACCGGCGGGAAGAGATGATCGATTATACCATGCGCAAGTATGGCGCCGACAAGGTGGCCCAGATCATCACCTTTGGGACGCTGGGAGCCAAGGCCGCCATCCGGGATGTGGGCCGGGCCTTTGACATTCCGCTGGGCGAGGTGGACAGGGTGGCCCGGCTGGTGCCTGCCGGGCCGGGCGTCAAACTGGACGACGCACTGGCCAAGGTGCCCGAGCTCCGCCAACTGTACGAAGGCGTTGACTACCTGCGCGATCTGATCGACACCGCCTGCGAAGTCGAGGGCGTCTCGCGCCATGCCAGCACCCACGCCGCAGGTGTGGTGGTCACCGACAAGCCGTTGGTGGAATACACGCCCTTGCACCGGCCCACCCGTGGCGCCGAAAAGGGCCTGCCGGTCACCCAGTACACGATGGATGTCCTGGAGGACACCGGCTTGCTCAAGGTCGACTTTTTGGGGCTGAGCACGCTGACCATCCTGCGTACAGCCGCGGACCTCATCGAGGAGCGCCACGGTGTTACCTTCACGCAACAGAACATCCCGCTCGACGATCCCAAGGCCTTTGAGTTGCTGGCCAGCGGCAATGTGTTGGGCATCTTTCAGGTAGAAGGCGCTGGCTTCCGGCGTGTGTTGAGCGAGATGAAGCCCTCGCGCTACGAGCACGTGGTGGCGGTCCTGGCCCTCTACCGCCCCGGGCCAATGGAGCACATCCCCACCTACATCCGCCGCATGCATGGCGAGGAACAGGTGGCCTACCGCCACTCACTCTTGGAGCCGATCCTGGATGAGACGTACGGCATTATTGTCTTCCAGGAACAGATCATCCAGATCGCCACCCAGTTCGCCGGGTACGAGCCTGGCGAGGCGGACACGATCCGCAAGGCCGTGGGCAAAAAGGACAAGGATGCCCTGCTGGCCCACCGGGCCAAGTTTGTCGATGGCTGCGTGACCAATGGGATTCCCAGGGAAACGGCCGAGGCCGTCTTTGGTGACATCGAGTACTTTGCCCGCTACGGATTTAACAAGGCCCACGCCGCCGACTATGCCATCATCACCGTCCAGACCGCATACCTCAAGGCTCACTACCCGGTGGAGTACATGACCGCCCTGTTGACGGTGGAGCAGAGCAACACGGACAAAGTCGGCCTGCTGATTGCCGAGGCCCGGCGCATGGGCATCGAAGTCCTGCCGCCCAACGTGAATTACAGCGGCTTGGATTTCACCATTGAGGATGAACCAGCAGAGGTCAAAGGTCCGGCCATCCGCTACGGCATGGGGGCCATCAAAAACGTGGGCGAAGGGCCGGTGGAGGTGATCCTGGCTGCCCGGGAGAGCGGCCAGCCGCTAGCAGACCTGGATGACTTTTGCCAGCGCGTGGACCTGCGCCACGTGAACCGCCGCGCCCTGGAGTGCCTCATCAAGGCCGGAGCCCTGAGTCCCTACGGCTCGCGAGCCCAGTTGCTAGCGGTGATGGATCGGATGGTCAGCATCAGCCAGCAGGCCCACGGTGCGGCCCAGCAGTTTACAATGTTCGACATGCCCGCCTTTGCCACCACCACCCGGCTGTCCTCTGACCTACCCGAGGTACTCGATGTGTCGCGCAAGGAGATGCTGAGCTGGGAGAAGGAGCTGGTAGGCGCCTACATCTCGGACCATCCTCTGTCCCGTGTGTGGTCCGACCTGGAGGATACCATCACCGTACTCACCGGCCAGATCGACGAGACCGTTGCCGGTCACAATGTGACAGTGGCCGGGCTGGTGAACTATGTGCGGCCACACGTCACCAAAAAGGGCTCGCCGATGGCCTTCGCCCAGATCGAAGACCTGCAAGGCACGCTCGAGCTGGTGATCTTTCCCCGTGTCTGGGAAGAAACCAGGGAGCTTTGGGAACCGGAGCGCGTCCTGGTTGTGCGAGGAAAGGTCAGCTTTCGGGGACGAGACCCCAGCCTCATCGTGGATGCAGCCACCAACGAGATCTTGACCGCCCACCCCCGTGACGAGGCCACACCTCCACCGCCGCTCGCGCGGGGTCAGGTCCACCTCCACATCAGCATCCCGCGCAGCCAGGACCTGGAGCAGGTGACCAAGCAACTGGGGCTGGTCTACGACCTGTTGCAGAGCTACCAGGGCCAGGACCGCTTTAGCCTCTATGTAGAGAATGGCGGTCGGGGCCAGGTGTTGATCGATTTTCCCAACGATACAACCGGCCACTGCACAGAGATGGAACAGAAACTGCGCGAGTTGATTGGCGTAGGAACCATCCGCGTAGAGCCGATGACCAGAAGATAACACCACATCCCAGACCTTTCCCAAGCGGCTCTCTGAGCCAACAAGTTCCACCATCCCTCTGCTTGTCTGTCCGATCTTAGAGCGGCCGATTGTAAACCCGCCCATTTGCTGAGGTACAAGATGAACCCTGTCGAACGAGTCAAGAACGCACTGGCTGAATCCGGACTGGACGCCAACCTGGTCCGCGAGCTACCGGCCGATACCAGCACCGCCGAAGCGGCGGCCCGGGCCGTGGGCGCACCCCAGGGCAGTATCGTCAAATCCCTCATCTTTCTGGCCGACGGTGCACCGCTTCTGGTCCTGGTCTCCGGCGACCAGCGAGCGGATACCAAACGCTTGCGCGCTACACTCGGGCTGAGCAAGCGCCGGCTGCGCATCGCCCGGCCAGCCGAGGTGCTGGAGCAGACCGGTTTTGAGGTGGGCGGCGTACCCCCGGTAGGCCACACGGAGCCTCTGCGCACCCTCATCGACCGTACGCTGAGCCGCTTCGATACGGTCTGGGCCGCCGCTGGCAGCGCCCACGCTGTCTTTCCCATCGTCTACGAACTCCTGGTGACCATCACCAACGGTGAGATCATGGACCTAGTGGAGATCAGGGATGCCGATTGAGGAACAGGAGGCACACCAGTCCCGGTTGGAGTTCATCGACTTTGTGGCCCACGAGCTCAAGCAGCCGATGACGGCCATACAGGGCTACGCCAAGATGTTGACGCTGGGCCTGGGCGGGGAGCTGAGCGACACACAGCAGCAGTTCGTCGAAGTGATCAACTCCAATGTAGCCCGCATGGGTAAGCTGATCGATGACCTGCTACAGATCTCGCGCTTGGAAGCGGGACGCATCGAGCTGAGCCTGGCTCCCCTGTCCCTGAGGGAAGCCATCGACGAAGCCCTGGCCGGAAGCCAGGACGACATCGATGCGCGGCACCACACACTTCAAGTAGAGATCCCTGAGGACCTGCCCCCGGTGCTGGGCGACCGAGCGTGCCTGGTCCAGATCCTCACCAACCTGGTGAGTAATGCAGTCAGATATACACCCGACGGTGGCACAATCGGCATCACCGCAACCAGGTGTGACGATCCCGAAATGCCCATGAGCTGCCTGGTGGTCGCAGTCAGTGAT
>JASFHU010000305.1:0-5903 GCA_050123055.1 Anaerolineae bacterium | reverse complement strand
AAAAGCTCAGATCCCTCGAGAAGCCCAGGCCTGCCCGGGTCCTGGCCTCCTTTTCGCGCGAGGAAAAGATCTTTGTCGCCTTTGGCCTGCTTTCTGCGACCTGGAGCGTTTATGCCATTTTCTTGGGGCTCTTTTTCTGGCAGCAGCGGATAAGCGCGGCCTTGCGCGATCTCTGGACGCAGGATGGGGGCCTGGGCAGAATCGCCATGGCCCTGGGTATGGCGGCACTGGGCCTGCTATTCTTCGTCTCCATCGGTCTGGTGCTACTGGGCGTGGCCCGGCGGCTCCTCGCCTGGGCTTCCGGCAGGGGCCTGTTTGCCAACACCTGGTACGTAGCCGGCATGCTGTGGGCGGTAAGCGCGGCCCTGGTCGCCGTACCGGCCCTTTTGGGCTACCCGGCCGTGGCACCCCTTCTCTCACTGCTAGCCCTGGCCGGAGGGATCGTTCTTGCCTGGCGCGTAGCCTGGGCTCGGGCCGGCTCTCGCCTGTCCCGCGTCTTTGTTATGCTTGGGCTCTTTTCCCTGCTGCTGCTGCTGGCCGGGGCAGCAAACCTGTCCGGGGACCTCTATCCACCCGGCGCACAGCTCTTCGAGCAGACCGCCTACGCCCTGGAGATACTGGCCTTTTTGGCTCTCCTGGTCGCCGGTCTGCTGCTGTTCGCCGACACAGACCTGAGGGAGCTTCACGCGGTGGAAAAGGGTCTGCTGGTCCTGGGGCTGTTGTTGGGCTACGGGCTGGTTTTCTGGCTGGCGGGCGCAACCCAGGCAGCCGGCCTGAGCCTGGGCGGGACGCTGTTGGTTGCCAGCCGATCCTTAGTCCCCCTGCTAGTCTTGACCTTGATGATCCCGACTCTCTTTTCCTTCTGGCGGACGGCCTCTGGCCCCGCCTGGCTGACGCTTGCCCTGGTCCTGGCCGCCTTTTTGGCTGCAGGGTACCTCGGCCAGCTCGGACACCTACCCTCTCTCCTTCTGGCGGCCAGCTTCCTGCTCCATCACCTGGCAGGCGCCAGGATCGCGAGGCCGAGGGAGCAGCGCGAGGTGCAGATCGACCTGAGCGACCAGCGGCGCTTGCAGCGGGCCTTCGATTGGACCGTATCGGCCATCCTCGTCGAGGTCCGCCAGGTCGCCGGCGAGCGATCTGGACGCGTGCTGGCAGAGCGCTTCAACAACTATGCCCTCGCCGCCGGCTGGCGGGTGAGCATCGCACAGGATCGGGTCGAGGACTATATGGCAGGGGACATAGGTCTCATCGAGCGGGGCGAGCGGTATGCCGTGGCCCTGGCGTTGTTCCTCGACCTGGTGGCCCAGGAGATTGGGGAGCGGGGGACCGTGCGGGCACTGCAAAGGGCCTACGATGGGCTGCCCTGGGAGGAGCGGGAGATCGGAGCGCAGTATCTGTTCCGTAACGTGAAGCGGGCCGGAGCCCTGAGCCAGGCATTCCAGGCCACACGCCGCGACTACCAGGGGCTGCTGCGCCGCATGCCGCTATTTGCGACCATGAGTGACCAGGAGCTCGACCTGCTCCTGGCTCGCTGCAAGCTGGAGCGCCACCCCTCTGGCAAAATCATCATCCGCCAGGGGGACGTGGGAGACCGGTTTTACATTGTCCGCCACGGGCACGTGGAGGTCACCCAGCGGGACGAGCGTGGGGTCACCGAGATCGTCAACCAACTGGACCGCGGGGACTATTTTGGCGAAGTGGCCCTGCTACGAGACGCGCCACGCAACGCCACCTGCCAGGCCACTATGCCCACCGAGATCCTGGCGCTGGCGCGGCAGGACTTTGACATCCTGGTGAAGGACCGCTTTGCCCTCCGCGACAAGGTGGATCGCTCCCTGGCCCGGGCTGAGCTGCTGCGACGGCTGCCGCTCTTTGCCGAGCTGGATGGGCTCCAGATCCAGCACGTGGCGGCTCAGCTTCAGGAGGAGGAACTCGAGGCGGGCGTGGTGTTCATCCGCCAGGGCGAACTCGGCCACATTTTTTACGTGATCGAGTCGGGACGGGTGGAGGTTTTTGTGACCAGCGACGGGGAGGACCGGGCCGTGGTGCAACGTGGGCCGGGCGAGTACGTGGGTGAGATCGCGCTGTTGTTGGAGGTGCCGCGCACGGCTTCGGTGAGAACCCTCGAGCCGACCAGGCTCCTGGTCCTTCAAAAGAGAGATTTCGAGCGCCTGGTAGGCGAGCACCTATTCATCAGCCGTGGGCTGGAGCAAGAGAGCAGTCGGCGGATGATCGATCTCCGTAGGGCCGTCCCCCAGGCGTAACGGGGTGTGGTGAGATGGGCAGGCACGGGGGCCCGCCCCTACGGCCATTCCCTGGGTGTAGCCGGCTGTAGCACCCGGGGCGAGCATCATCGACGAGGAAGGTAGAATCATGAACTGTTGGCACTGCGAACGGCCGGCCCACGGCTCCTGCCGCTTCTGCGGGCGGGGCGTATGCAAGGAGCATGCCCAGAGCATGCCCTCCATCGTGGATACCTACCGCAATGACGATGGGCAGTACAAAGCCCTGGTCGTGGCGAATGCCCTGTACTGCGGGGTCTGCGATCCCAGAGAGGACCCGGTCGAACTACCGAATCTGGCCTGAGTGTCCCCACGGTGTTTGGACCCAGCGGGCCCAAACACCGCAGGATGCACGGATGTGAGAGAGATGAACGACGAAAAGATCCAGGTTTTACGCAGTCTGCCCTTCTTGAGAGGGATGGAGCCACTCGTGCTGGAGCGGCTGGCTGATGCGCTGACCGAGCGGCATTTCCAGCCTGGCCAGATCATTCTCCAGGAAGGCTCCGAAGGCGGCGATGTGCACCTGATCGTCGAAGGACGGGTGGAGGTGGTCAAAGGGGAGGCCGGCGACGAGACGCTGCTCGCCGAGCGCGGGCCGGGCGACCTGTTCGGCGAGATGGGACTCCTGGAAAAGAGCCCCCGCTTTGCCACCATCCGCGCCCTAGAGCCCACGCGCCTGCTGCAACTGCCCGAAGAGAACGCGCGCGCCCTGTTGGCCGAGCAGCCCCTGCTGCTCTACCGGACCGTGCAAGTGCTCAGTGCCCGCCTGCGCGAGGCGGATCTGCAGATGATCGCCGACCTGCAGCGGAAGAACCGGGAGCTGGCTCGCGCCTATCGTGACCTACAGGCGGCCCAGGCGGCCATCGTGGAGAAGGAGAGGTTGGAGCGCGAGCTGGAACTGGCCCGGGATCTACAACAGAGCATTCTGCCCAACGAGTTTCCGCAGCCCGCGGGGTTCTCCTTTGCGGCTCGCAGTCGACCTGCCCGGCAGGTGGGGGGCGATTTCTACGACGTGATCCCGCTGAGCGAGGGACACCTGGGGCTGGTCATGGCCGACGTGTCGGACAAGGGCATGCCGGCCGCCCTGTTCATGGCCCTCACCCGTAGCTTGCTCCGCGCCGAGGCCAAGCGCCAGGACTCGCCCCGCCAGGTGCTGTTGAACGTGAACCGGCTATTGCTGGAGATGAGCCGGGCCGAGATGTTTGTGACCGTTTTTTATGGCGTGCTCGATCCTGCCCAGCGCAGCCTACGCTATGCCCGGGCCGGTCACGACCACCCGTTGCTCTTTCGTGCCGGCAGCGACCAGTGTCGAGCCTTGGCCGCCTATGGGATGCCCCTGGGCTTTATGGCAGAGGTGGACTTGGAAGAGGCCGATGCAGAGCTGGGTCCCGGCGACCGGCTGATCCTCTACTCGGACGGGATCACCCACGCCGAGTCCTCAGCCGGCGAGTTCTTTGGCCTCGACCGGCTACGCCAGACTGTGTGCAGTGCCGGCCCGCTCGCGGCCCAGGAGCTGTGCGATCTGATCTTTGAACGGGTGAGCAGGTTTCAGGTGGGGGCAGTGCAGTTTGACGACATGGCCCTGCTCCTGTTGAGCGTGGGGGGATAGCACCCCGCCATCACACTGGACCAGTCTCTCCATATGATGAAGATCCGTATCTCCTGGGAAACCCCGGGCAGACAGGAAACGCCGCCTCCCTGAGCCAAGACTGGTCCAGTGTTTCGCCCGAGTGATTGACCAATAACCTGATTTGTGGTATAATGTTGTAAGCCCTGAGGGCCCTGATCGGCACCCGGTCTCCTCGATTGGGATCTTGCAGGCGGTGTGCGTACGCATTGGACGTTGACAGCAGTCATTGCGGCCTTCCATCATAGACTCTTCGCAGCACCTACGGGCAGCACGAGACACTGAGGTTACCTTCATAGCCGCGCAGGTGAAAGGAGTAGCTGGGCGTGTATGTCTTCTTGTTCACCGACATAGAAGGCTCAAGCCAGCTTTGGGAAGAGTACACCGAGTTCATGACGGGCATCATCGCTCGCCACGACGAGATCTTGCGAGAGTTGGTCGAGGACCACTGCGGCCGCATAACCAAGCACACCGGCGACGGCATCACGGCGGTCTTTGAGGCTGGCCAGCCGTTGGCCTGCGCCCTGGAGGCACAGGTACGCTTTGCCGCCGAGCCGTGGAACGAGATCGGCTCTTTGCCCATCCGGGCCGGGCTGCACGCCGGGGAAGCCGAATTCCACCGATCTGCAGGAACTGCAGACGGGGACTATTTCGGCCCGCCGGTGAACGCCACGGCGCGAGTGATGTCGGCCGCCTGGGGCGGGCAGATCCTGCTGACACCCGAGGTCATTCAGGTCTCGCCCCTGCCCGATCGGGCCACGCTGCTGGACCTGGGCCAGCACCTGCTGAAAAACATCAGAGCGCCGCAGCAGCTCTACCAATTGCTCCATCCCCAGCTCACCCGGCACGAGTTCCCGCCGCCGCGTACCCTGTCGGGCCAGTCGATCCGCCAGGCGGTGGATGAGCGGGGCGGGCAGATGGCCGGGCTCGAGCCGCAGGCGATGGGTATCGCCCTGGTCGCCACCACGCTGCTGCCCGCACTGCAGGGTGAGCTGGACCCCGAGTCGGGAGCGTTGGAGGGCAACCTGGGCGTGCTGGAGGATCTGGGCGCTATCTCCTTGCGCGGCTTTGTGGCCGGCTTTGCCGGGCGGCTGCGGTTGGGCAGGTCGCTGCCCGCTGCCGAGATTCTAACCCTGCTCCATGACCAACTACTGGCCCGTTGGCAGGCGGGCGGCGACGCGGCCGTGGTCCTGCGTTCGGACGCCAGCCGGCTGCTGCAGGCGGTGCAGGGGGTAGATGCGGCCATGGCCGCCGCCACGGACGAGGTCAAGGAGGCGCTGGCCCGCGGCCTGGCCGACCTGGGCAGCCAGTTCGGCGAGTTCCGCTGGATGCTGGCCGGGGTGCAGGAAACGCTGGCCGAGATGCGAGCCCGGCAGGCGCTGCAGTTGGCGCTGCAGCGGGAGCAGCTTGACCTGCAGCGGCAGCAGTTGGTCAAGACCAACCTACTGCTGCACCAGCGGCGCGAATCACCGGCACTGGCCGAGTTGACCATCGAAGGAGAGGTCGCAGAAGAACCCCCGGCCCAGGTGCCCTGCCCCTACATGGGGTTGGCCGCCTTTGAGGCCGAGGATGCCAAGTACTTCTACGGGCGGGAGGAGCTGGTGGCCGAGCTGGCGGCCCGGCTGGCGGGGACGCGCTTCCTGGCGGTGGTGGGGCCGTCGGGCAGCGGCAAGTCGTCGCTGGTGCGGGCCGGTCTGCTGCCGGCGGTGTGGGCCGGGGCCCTGCCGGGCAGTGAGGAGTGGCAGACGCTGATGATCACGCCTGGTTCGCACCCGCTCAACGAACTGGCCGTGCGGCTCTCGGTGCTTGGCGGAGATCGACCAGAGACTGTGCTACGGGCTCTTGAAGAGGATGCCCGCGTGCTGGAACTGACGGTCCGGCGCCTGATGGCCGACAAGCCGCAGGACGTCAAACTGCTCCTGGCTGTAGACCAGTTCGAGGAGATCTTTGCCCTGTGCCGCGACGAGGCGGAGCGGAAGCAGTTCATCAAAGCC
>JASFHU010000304.1:0-5907 GCA_050123055.1 Anaerolineae bacterium | reverse complement strand
GTCTGGTCGTACTAGCGAAGGAACTGTTCGACCAGAAGGATCGACTGTGAGCCTGCCCAGGCAACGATGCACGTCTTGATACTCTTGCCCAGCCAGCAGAAGAGCAGAAAGCGCCACACAGGATAACGCAGTGTCCCGGCGGCGATCCCGGCCAGGTCAAAGAGGGGATTGGGGATCACAGATAGGAAAAAGATGGTGATGCCCCCCCGCCTTTCCATCCAGGCCGTCAGGCGGTCGTACCCCTTCTGATCCTCGACTATCACCCGCCCGCCGACCCCGGCCAGGTATCCCGTCAGCTCGCCCAGCGCCTCCCCCGCGCCTGCCGCCAGGCCAACCGGCAACCAGGGCAGGGCGCTGCCCATGGCAAAGACTAACGCCAGGCTGGGTGCCGGCAGGACGATGGTGGCGCTGCTCAGCAAACTCACCAAAAAAATGCCCGGATAGCCAACAGCGGCCAATTGGGCAAAGTACTCGCGGAAGGCAAAGATAGAGGCACTGATGGCCACCACCAGGGCTACGACGAGGAAGCGAAAGAGCTTGCCAGTCCAAAAGTCTTGGGACCTGGGTTGCCCAACCGGCTCCTGCGTGTTATCCATCAGCCGGCGGGCTCGGAAAGGGGCGCGCCGACACGCACCACGCGGGCCGATCCACTCAGTCCTTTGGTGATATTCACTGTGTCGACCACCAGGCGCGCCCAATTCACAACCTGGGCATAGTCCGTCGCGTCGTGCCCGGCGACGATCACGACACAGTCCGCTGAGGCCAGGGTATCTCGGGTGAGCTCTACGCTCTCCAGCCATCGCTCATCAGGACAGAATACGTCCCGGCCCACACGGTAGCGCGGGACGTAGGGATCGTTATAGTTTACCTGCGCGCCCCGGCGGAGCAGCAGCTCAATGATTCGCTCTGCAGGCGAGTTGCGTGCGTCGTCAATGTCCCGCTTAAAGGCCACCCCCAGGATGAGCACTTGCGCGTTGGCCAACGACTTGCCCTCCAGGCCCAGCGCCTGCGCCACCAGGTCGACGACGTGATAGGGCATCGTCTGGTTCACCTCGGCAGCCAGTTCGATAAATTTGGTATAGAAATCGTACTCGCGAGCCTTCCAGCTCAGATAGTAGGGATCGACCGGGATGCAGTGGCCCCCCACGCCGGGACCGGGATAGAAAGGCATGAACCCAAACGGTTTGGTCTTGGCCGCCTCGATCACCTCCCAGATGTCGATCTCCATCCGCTCCGAGAGGAGGGCCAGCTCGTTCACCAGAGCGATGTTGACGCTGCGAAAGATGTTCTCCAACAGCTTTGACATCTCGGCCGCGCGGGGTGAGGAAACGACGTGGACGTGGGCAAATAGCTGGGCCAGCAACAAACGGGCCAGCTCGGTGCACTGGGGTGTCAGTCCCCCAACTACTTTCGGCGTGTTCTCGACGGTGAACTGGCGGTCGCCTGGGTTGATCCGCTCCGGAGAGAAGGCCAGGTAAAAGTCCTCCCCAGCCTTCAGTCCTGATTCCTCCAGGATCGGCAGTACAAACTCTTCGGTCGTGCCCGGGTAAGTGGTGCTCTGCAAGATGATCAGTTGGTCGGCTCTCAGCCGGGAGGCAATACCCCGGCTGGCTTGCTCGATATAGATCAGATCTGGGGCCTTCATTGCGTCAAAGGGAGTGGGCACGCAGATAAAGATGGCGTCAACACCAGGCAAAAGGTCATAGTCCGCGCTGGCCGATAGGTTACCGGCGCGCACCATGGCCTGCACGTCGGAGCTTTCCACATCCTGAATATGGCTTCGTCCTTCGTTCAGGGCTGCGATCTTGAGTTCATCTATGTCGATGCCCAGGACCTGGTAGCCCGCCTTGGCAAAGCCCACTGCCAGCGGCAGACCTACATACCCGAGGCCGATGATGGCGACCTGTGCCGTTTTGCTTACCAGTTTGTCTGCCAGCGAGTCCACTAGTGTACCCTCTTCCGCAAGTCTCCGCGGATCTCCTTGCCCGGATAGTCTACCTTCTCCAGTCTCCACAGAGCGACCAAACCTGTCACAGCCATGATACCCCCAACAACATAACCTTCCAGGACGCTCGCCTGGGTCACAAAAAGGGCCACCACGCCCAGGCCTGCGCAGATGAGGTAGCAGATCAACACCGCTTCGCGTCGAGTGTTGCCCATCGCCACCAGCCGGTGCGACACGTGGTCCTTGCCAGGGGTGGTCAACGGATTCAGCCCCCGGCGCAGACGCGAGATGATCACCAGCGTTGTATCGAACAGAGGCAAGCCCAAGATCAAGACCGGCACCATCCAGGTGACGATCTCGACGCCTTCCGGAAAGCGCAGCTTGATGGCCACCGCCGCGAGGATGAACCCGAGGAACAGGCTCCCGGCGTCGCCCATAAAGATGCTGGCTGGATTCAAGTTGTAAACCAGGAACCCCACGCAAGCTCCTACCAACGCTGCCGACAATGCCCCGACCAGAACCTGGTCGTTCATAGCCGCCAGCAGCAAGAAAAAGATTGCCGCGATGGCACCGACGCCGCCCGAAAGGCCGTCCATATTGTCCAGCAGGTTCATGGCATTGGTGATGACTACGACCCAGCCCAGGGTCACGGCAATGTTCAACGGCTCCCAGGCAAAGGTGCCGATGCGCACGCCAGAGATGACCAGGATCGAGGCGGCCAGGGTCTGCCCGACCAGTTTCAGCCACGGACTGAGGCTGCGCCGGTCGTCCCACACACCCAGAAAGGACACCAGGCTGGCGCCAACGAGGATGCTAATCAGCTCGTTCAAGCGGAAGCGGTTGCCAAACAGGAGAAGGGCGGCGATGAACGCGCCATAGATGGCCACCCCTCCCAGCAGAGGCACGGGGTTGACGTGGATCTTGCGGGAATTGGGCTGGTCGATGATCCCTAGCCGCAGGGCGATACGACGCACCACCGGGGTGCCGCCGATGGCCATCACCAGTGCGCTGGCAAAGATCAACATGAAGGTAGTGGTCATGAGTTCTGCTCTTACTCTTCCTGGATGATGATCGTCAGGATCTTGTCGCCCTCCGAACCTTGGGCCTGCTGTGGATCGCGGGGCGTCAGCGACTGCAGCACCTCCATGCCCTGGGTCACACGTCCGAACACGGCGTGCTTTCCGTCCAGCCAGGGGGTTGCCTGGTAGGTGATGAAGAACTGGCTGCCGTTGGTGTTAGGACCTGCGTTCGCCATCGAGAGCGTGCCCGGACTGTCGTGGATCAGGCTAGGGTCGAACTCGTCAGCAAAGGAATAGCCCGGTCCTCCTGTGCCAGTGCCCGTGGGATCGCCACCTTGGGCCATAAAGTCAGGGATGACACGGTGGAAGGTGGTGTTGTCGTAGAATCCCTCCTGGGCCAGGAAGACAAAGTTGTTGACCGTATTCGGCACTCGATCAGCGTACAGCTCCAGGACGATATTGCCCTTCTCCGTCACGATGGTTGCCTGGTAGCTTTTGGCCGCGTCGATGACCATCGGCGGAGGCGCGCTGTACATCTGGTTGCGTTGTGCCGGAGCAAGAGCGCCGGCTCCCTTCCCCGGTTCCGCGGTTGGGGAAGGGCTCGTTGTCTGTGTCCGCAATTGCTCGAGGTAGGTCTCAAGCGCGGCTCGGTCCTGTTCTGGGGCCAGGGCAAGGGCTTGCTCCGAAACCGATATCGCCGCCTCGATGTCGCCCTTTTCCCGGTAGAGAATTGCCAGGTTCTTCAGACTGTTATAGTCGTTGGGTGTCAGGTCCAGCACTGCCAGGTTCTCGCTGATGGCTTCGTCGATCCGGCCTTGCCTGGCATAGATATAAGCCAGGGCGCTATGAACGATAGGGTTGCCAGCATCCAGATCCAGCAACTGCACGTAGGTTTGCTCGGCAGCGGCCCAGTCTTCAGCCGCCATCTGGTCGTTACCCTGGGCCAGGAGTTCCTGCACCGTCTGCAGGTCTTCCGGCGAGGTCGTTCCTACCGGCTGCCCGAGCTGTGACAGGAACGTCTCGATGGCCGGCTTTTGCCCCTCGGGCGCAAGTTCCAGAGCCCTGGTTGCCGCAGCGATCGCATCGTTTGTTCGACCCATCTGGAAGTAGAGGATGCCCAGGTTCTGGTGGTCGAGATAGTTCCTCGGCCGCAGCTCCACCGCCCTGAGATAGGCTTCGAGCGCCGCTTCCAGGTCTCCCGACTTGGAATAGACGTAGCCGATATTGCTGTAGCTCTCCGCTGACTTGGGGTTGAGTTCGATGGCTTTCTCATAGGCACCTGCTGCCTGTTCCCAGTCCTCCTGCGCTGTGTACAGCCTGCCAAGCGCCAGGTAGGTCTTGGCGTACTCGTCGTCCAATTCCAGCGAAGTCTGATAGACCTCTTCGGCCGTTTCAAAGTCGTCCATCGACAGATAGATCTGAGCCCGCTCGTTCAGGATGTCGGCCGTGTTGGGGCTGAGCTTGATGGCGTCGGCGGAATGCTCAAGTGCTTTGCTGAACAGCTCATCGCGCTGCTCGCCCTGGCTTAGGCTCCCCCAGGTCAGGTAGAGCTTGGCCAGGTTGCGCGAGTGATCGGTGTTCAGAGGCGCGATCTCGAGCGCTCGCTGCAAAGCCGCTTCGCTCTCCTTGAGCAACAGTTCCCGGTCTTGTCCGCCACCCGCATTACCCTTTTCCATAAAAGAGCGCCCCAGGAAGAGATAGTAAAAGTCTTCGTTCGGCGCCAGATCGGTTGCCTCCTGGTAGAGGGGGATGGCCGCATCCCACTGCCTGAGCCTCTCTGAGCTCAGGCCCTGCTTGTACCAGGTGTCAGCACGGACGATGCTGATGTTGGTGCCAAAGATCAGGATCACAGCCAGGACGGGCAGGATAATCCCGGCGACAACCACGCCGACGTCACCCAATTCCCCGCCCCAACGCCAAGGGACGGTCTTGCGGCCGAACAGGAAAGCGAGCACCGCAGCCAGAAGGAGCACGACGGTAAAGACAAAAAAGTAGTAGAAGGTGATCGTGTTGGACACCGGGCTCGAGATGCCACTCTGCGTGATCGTCGCTGGCCTGAGGTTTGTCGCATGGAGAAGGGCATAGAGAAAGGCGCCGCTGAAGGACACCAGCACAAAGATACCAGCCCCAACCGCCCACTCTTTCGCTACCTTGCCGTTCGATTCATCGCGCGTGGCCAGGTCACTCAAGCTCACCAGGCCCAGCATCAGCCAGGTGAAAAGCAAGAGGGCCAGCATCACCGGTGACGGTTCCCCTTGGCTCAGGGTCAGGGATGACCAAAGGGTGCCGATTAAGCCGGCGTTCTCCACCTGGGGCGTGATCCAGTTGTACAGCATCGTACCCAGGATCAGGATGGTGATCACGGCCAGGGCGACGAGAGAGCCTGTCCAGTCCTGGACTCTTGATGGGCGCGGCTGTGGCGCTTGTTGGGCTCCCCGTCGGCGACGGCGAGACCGGGACTGGGCGTTTTCTGGGCTGGGTTCTGGTTCCTCGACAGGGGCTTGGGCTTCCGCAGCCTGTGGCGCCAGGCGGGTCCCGATCACCACCATCGTCGCGGCAAAGACCCAAAAGTAGGTGCGCGTGGCCGCAATGGCGATCCCAAACTGGATCTCGACAAAGAAGGCCACCATCCCGGCCAGCAGGGCCAGGACCCACAGTTGGTAGGCTCCGTTCACAGCTGGCTCTGGCCTGGGACGGAAGGTTGCCGACAAAAGCAGGACAAAGACGTAGGCTGCCAGACCGAGGAGCGCTCCCACGGGAATGCCCACGCCGATGTACGCCGGCCCGCGCCAGGCCCACATTCCAGCGGTACCGAGTAACCCTCCAACGATCCACAATCCGATGAAAGCCGCCTTGTGCCACGATTCGCGGATCAGGCCCAGCCACTTGAGGCCAAAATAGAACACGCTGGTGAAAAGCAGGAGGTAAGCTGCCAGTCCAAGC
>JASFHU010000303.1:0-5907 GCA_050123055.1 Anaerolineae bacterium | reverse complement strand
GCCGGTGGCCGATCTGGCGGTGCGTGCCGAGGGTTATGGCTTCCCCGGCGTCATCGTCGACGGTCAGGACGTACTGGCTGTCTACCAGGCGGTCAAGGAGGCCGCCGAGCGCGCCCGGGCCGGAGAGAGTCCCACCTTTGTCGAGGCCAAGACCTACCGCTATCGAGGTCACTACGAGGGCGATCCCCAGGTCTACCGCCTGCCGGGCGAACTGGAAGCGTGGCAGGCACGTGACCCGATCCCGGCCTTTCGCCAGGCTCTGCTCGACGAGGGGGTCTTGGATGAGGCAGCGCTGGGTCAGATCGAGACCGGTGTCCAGGCAGAACTGGATGAGGCCGTGGCCTTTGCCAAGGCCGCGCCCATACCCCAGCCCGAGGAGGCTCTGCGGGGCGTCTATGCCGACACCCATGGCGAGCTGGTGTTCTGAGACCCAGGTCCAACGCACCTCCAAGGTGCGTTGGACCTGAAGATATCTGGTTGAGGTAGCTCATGCGAGAAATCTCGTTCTCTGAAGCGATCCGTGAGGCAATGGTCGAGGAGATGCGCCGCGACCCTTCGGTGTTCCTGATGGGCGAGGATGTCGGGACCTTTGGCGGTGTGTGGGGCGTCTCGGCCGGGATGCTCGAAGAGTTTGGCGAGGAGCGGGTGCGCGACACACCCATCAGCGAGATCGCCATCATCGGCGCCGGGCTGGGTGCGGCCATGATAGGCATGCGGCCCATCGCCGAGATCATGTTCGGTGATTTCCTGATGTGCGCCGGCGACCAGATTGTCAATCAGGTGGCCAAGGCCCGCTTCATGAGTGGCGGCAAGGCAGACGTGCCACTGACCATCCGCGTGACCAGTGGCGCGCCCGGATCGGCAGCGGCGCAGCACTCGCAGAGTCCTGAATCGTGGTTCATGAACGTGCCGGGGCTCAAGATCGCGGTGCCTGCCTCGCCGGCCGATGCCAAGGGCCTGCTCAAGTCAGCCATCCGGGGCGAGGATCCGGTGCTCTTTTTTGAGCACAAAATGCTCTACGCCAACACAGGTCCGGTGCCTGAGGATGCCGACCATACCGTGCCCTTTGGCCAGGCCGCCCTGCTGCGCGAGGGCAGCGACGTCACCTTGATCGGCATCGGCATCATGGCCCAGAAAGCCCTCGAGGCGGCCGAACTGCTGAACCAAGTGGGCATCAGCGCCGAGGTGATCGATCCGCGGACCCTGGTCCCGCTGGACAAGGATACCCTCATCGGTTCCGCGGCCAAGACCAGCCGGGTGGTGATCGCCCACGAGGCACACCGGCGCTCCGGGCCTGGGGCCGACATCGCTGCCATGCTGGCCGAAGAAGCCATCGAGTACCTGGATGGTCCTATCCTGCGCGTGGCGGCCAGGAACGTTCCGCTGCCCTACAGCCCAGTTTTGGAGGAGTACGTCCTGCCCGGCGTGGGGGACCTGGTCCGCGCTGCCCAGTCTCTCACCAGCGGACCTGACGTACCTGAGGGCTAAGCGCGGTGGATATCGAGGTGCAGTTTGGCGAGCAGGACTGGGTGAGGGTCGAAAGGGCCTGGACCGACTGGTGGGCGGGGGAGTTGGAACGCCCTTTGGTCATGATCGAGGATGTCCAACCCCAGGCCGGTATCGATATCCCCAATGTCATCGATGCGGGCCTGCCGGCCAGTGTCTTTCCCCTGGACAAATCTGCCGACGAGGTTCTCGACTACTATCAGGTGCGCCTGGCAGCCAAGCGCTTCTACGGGGACGCCTGGCCCAAATGGTGGCCCAATTTCGGTCCCGGCATCGCGGCCGGCTTCTTGGGGGCGCAAGTAAATGCCACGGTCGATACCACCTGGTTCGAGCCAATGGAAGAGGTCCCCATCTCCGAGCTGGACCTTGCCTTTGACGCCGACAATGCCTGGTGGCAGCGGGTGCGGGAGCTGACACGCCGGGCGGCAGAGCGGTGGGGGAGCAGCGTGGTCGTGGGGCACACAGACCTGGGGGGCAATCTTGACATCCTGGCCTCGCTGCTCACCTCGGAGCGGCTGCTCTTTGACCTGCACGACCATCCTGAAGAGGTCGCCTACCTGGTCAGCCGCCTGACGCGGTTGTGGCTGCGGTACTACGACGAGCTGCACGCCCTCGTCGCGCCAATTGGCCGGGGGACGACACCCTGGGCTGCTATCTGGTCTCCGGCCCGTTGCTACATGCTCCAGAGCGACTTTGCCTACATGATTTCGCCGCGCATGTTCGATCGCTTTGTGCTGCCCGACCTGGCGGCCTGTTGCGAAAAGCTGGACCACGCCTTCTACCATCTCGACGGGGTGGGGCAGATCCGTCACCTGGACATGCTGCTCTCGCTGGAGCGCCTGCGTGGCATCCAGTGGATCCCGGGCGATGGGCAGCCGCCGCCCGAGGAGTGGTTGCCGTTGCTGAAGCGCATCCGCGACGCAGGCAAGCTGTGCCAGCTCTACGTCAGCCCCGAGGGGGCGCGCACCATCACCCGCGAGCTCGGCGGGCGTGGCTTTGCTTTCTACATCCTGCAGACCATGTCCCGGGCCGAGGCGGACGGCTATTTGCAGGACATTCAACGCCAGGAGTGAGTCATGGAACTGACAGGCTATCTTGATTTCTGGTTCCGGGAGTACCCGGTGGTCGAGCGGGTGGAGCGCTTTGCCCGGATGGGGATCCGGCGCCTTGACGTCTGGCTGTGGCGGGAGCGGCCGATGGCCGACCTCTATGCCGAGTGCCAGCACCACGGCTGTATCCTGAACTCGACCTTTGACCCACAGCCGGGCAATCTGGTGGATGCAGCCGACCATCCCCACTGCCTGGACGCCTGGGCCGAGTCGCTGGAGGTGGCCGAGCGATTCGAGATCCCCCACCTGTTTGTTTTCTCCAACCAGGTGGAGGTCCGCCCCAACGGCGAGGAATGGATCGCGCCCCTCAGCCGCGACTATGAGCCCGGCCAGATGTATGCCAGCCTGGTCGAAGGCCTGGCCCGCGTGCTGGAACTGGCGGAAAAGACGAACGTCACCCTGTGGTTTGAGGCGCTGAACACCTTTCACATCCACGGTGGCGTGTTCATCCACAGCCACGATCAAGCCGCCGACGTGGTGCGGCGGCTGGACCATCCCCAGCTCAAGCTGGCCTTTGACTGCTACCACCAGCAGCGCACGGCCGGCAACCTGATCTACGGTTTGGAAGCCTACCAGGGCCTCTATCCCACCGTCCACATCGGTGACGTGCCAACGCGACAGGAGCCGGGCAGCGGCGAGATCAACTTTCACAATATCGCCCGAAAGCTCCGCGAGTTGGGCTTTGATGGGCTGCTCGGCATGGAGTTCTACCCCTCCGAAACGGAGGAGCTGGCCCTGCAGCGGGTGAAAGAGATCTTTGAACTATGATTCCAGATACCTATTCGACCGAGACCCAAAAGGAGCCCGTTCCACTCACGGCCCCATCCTCGGGACAGCGCCCCCAAGACGGGGGCCGAGAGCAGGGGGGAGCGGTTGCGGCTGAGAGCCAGGAAGGGTACCAGGTCGTCATGCCCAAGCTGGGCCTGACCATGACCGAGGCCACGCTGATCGAGTGGCTCAAGGCGGATGGCGACCTGGTCGAAAAAGGCGAGCCACTGTTTGTCCTCGAATCGGAGAAATCCTCGCTAGAGATCGAAGCCCCGGCCAGCGGCAGGCTCCGCATCCTCGTCACCGCTGGCGAGACGGTGGCCGTCCACACGCCGATCGCGACGTTGCTCGGCGCGGACCGGGCCGTCGCTCCGGAACCACCCCCTGCCGGGATCCAATCCCCAGTCCCCAATACCCAATCTCCGATCCCCATGGCCCAATCCCCCGTCCACGCCAGCCCCAAGGCCCGCGCCCTGGCCCGGCGGCTGGGCATCACGCTGGCCGGCATGGCCGGCAGCGGGATACGGGGCATGATCGTCGCCGCTGACGTCGAGCGAGCGCACGGACTTGGGGCGCTAGCAGAAGCTGAGGCCGCCAAGGCATCGCCGGTCGCCCGCCGGCTAGCGGCTCACGCCGGCATGGATCTGGCAGCTATCCCTGGCAGCGGTCCTGGAGGGCGCATCATGCGGGGGGACGTCGAGAAGGCGCTAGCCTCGCAGCCGGAACCCGCGCAGGCTGAGGAGGTCGGGATCCAGGCCCTCACCGGCCTGAGGGCTGTCATCGCCGAGCGGCTGTCGGCCAGTTGGCGCGAGCGGCCCCACGTCACCCTGACCACCGAGGCTGACGCGACCAATCTGGTCAGCGCCCGCCAGCAGTTGAGCCAGGAACTGGGCCAGAAGGTGGCCTACGATGCCCTGTTGGTGGCCCTGGTAGCCCGCGCCCTGCGCGAGCAGCCGTTCATGAACGTGCGGCTGACCGAAGGGGGGATCGAGCAGCTCTCCGCGATCAACGTCGGCGTGGCCGTGGACACCGAGCGGGGGTTGCTCGTGCCCGTGGTGCGCGATGCGGCGACCAGGAGATTGCTCGAGGTGCAGCGCACACTGGCCGAGCTGGTGGAACGCGCCCTGGCCGGGCGCAGCCTGCCCGACGACCTCAGCGGTGGCACCTTTACCATCACCAACCTGGGTATGTTCGAGATCGATGCCTTTACGCCCATCATCAACCCGCCCGAGAGCGCCATCCTGGGTGTGGGCCGCATCGTCAACAAGCCGGTGGGCCTCAAGGGGCAAGTCGTCCTGCGCGACATGATGGCCCTCAGCCTATCGTTTGACCACCGGTTGATCGATGGCGCCCCGGCGGCCCGCTTTCTTCAGCGGGTCAAGCAGCTTGTCGAGCGACCTTTTGTCCTGGCCCTTGGGGAGGGTGAGGGCACGCAGGAAGCATGAGCGGCCAGGGACCGGGGTTGAAAAGCTGGCAAGAGGCGCACAATGCCGACGCGCGCGCTGTCTGGGAAGCATTCGATGCCGGCAGACCGAGCCGCCCTCCGGTTGCCCTGGGGACAAATGCCCGCTTTTTTATCATTAACGAGGAATTGAATCCTGGCGAGCAGCTCACCTTCGAGGGGTATTCGACCGACGGGGTGGCGATGCTGAAGTTCCAGCTCCGGGCGGCCGAATGGCGGGCGGAAAAGATCGCGCCCTACTGTGACGATCCGGTGGGGTTGCCTGAGAGCTTTTCGGCATACGTCGATCTGCAAACCTACGACGACGCCGGTTTTTTCGGCGCGCCGGTGGTCTTTTTGCCGCACCAGGTACCCGATACCCGACCTATCCTCACCGGCGACAAAAAACACCTGCTCTTTGACAGGGGCCTGCCCGATCCCCTCACCGGCGGGGTGTTCGCCCGGGCGCACCGCCTGCACGAGCAGATGGCCGGCTACCTGGATCGGCACCCCACCTACCGGGACCGGCCCGTTCTCTTGGAGCCCTTTGGGCTGTATACCTGTGGACCGCTGACCACCGCCACGGCCCTGCGGGGCACCGAGTTCTACCTCGATCTCTACACCGACCCCGAGTACGCGCGTGACCTGCTGGACTTTGTGGTGGAGGGGACCATCGCCCGAATCCACGCCCACCGTTGCTTATTCGGCCTGGACAAGGTCGCGCCAGACCTTTTTTTCGCCGACGATGCCATCCAGATGATCTCGGGCGAGATGCTGGCCGAGTTCCTGCTGCCCATTTATCGCAGGCTGAAGGCGGGCCTGACGACGGCGGAGCGGATCAAGATCCACCTTTGTGGCGACGCCACGCGCCACTTCAAGGTGTTGAAAGAGGAGCTGGGGGTCTATGAATTCGAGACCGGCTACCCGGTGGATTTTGGCTGGCTACGGCGTAAACTCGGACCGGAAGTCACCATCCACGGCGGACCCAGTGCCATCCTGCTCCAGCAGGCCACGCCCGAGGAGGTCCGTGCCGAGACGAAGCGCATCGTGAACTCGGGCATCTGCGACGACGGGCGCTTTGTG
>JASFHU010000302.1:0-5916 GCA_050123055.1 Anaerolineae bacterium | reverse complement strand
CAGTTGCCTGCTGCATGCCTGCGTTTCGTGCAGCCGGCAGGCCTCGGTTCCTGTCAAGGTCTATGACGCGAATCCGGGGATCCTTGTCGCGAAAGTTGTCGAGAACTTGAAGGGCGGCCAGGTCGTCACTCCCGTCGTTGACAATTAGCCATTCCCATTGCTGGAGGGATTGCTGCAACACCGATTTAGCAGTCTCAAAGAATACCTCACCGGTGTTATAGTAGGGTGTGACAACCGTGACAGCCGGAGGCGCCGGTTGGCCGTCAGCCACATAGTGGAAGTGTGGGCGCTTGGGTGAGACCGGTGTGATGGCAAAGTCAGGTGCTAGCGGAGCCGGGCTGCTCCTCAACGTCTGCCTCCCTTGGGGTCTCCCTCGACCCTTGGAGCAGGGTGGCTATCAAGGTGCCAGTGACTGGGGATCAGCACGGGGCCATGCTCTGTTCGTGTCTGGGCGCTCGGAGCGATGCGAAAGCTATAGATCTGGTGATGAAAGTCATAGGCCCCTTTGCCACTCGACGGTATGATCGCTACGGTAAGCAAAAAGGTTCCCTGGAGCAAGGGCAAATCGGGAATGATGAAATCCATATAGCCCGTCCCATCGATCGCCTCGATGGGATACTCGGACAGGCCAGTATTCGGGCCACAGATGTGAAAACCTTCTTCATGATGTATGGCTACACCAAAGATGGGTTCTTTGATGTGCTGGTGGGCTTGATAGTGCATACGCACGATCAGCGTTTCGCCTGCCCTGAACGTTCGTTTCTCCGTTTCCTGACCGTCAAGAAGCTGGACCCTCACAATCTCGGCCTCACCCGTTCCTGAGCGCCACGAGGTCATTCCTTGGGGGCGTGACCTGTCCTCGGAGTCTTGGGGGCTGTCCTGTGAAGCTTGTGCTGCCGAGCCTTTGCCGCCATGCCTTTCGCTCATGAGCGCATGGGACACGTAGCGATCGATCACGTCGAGTACGTCTCCCTGGACCCGGATCTGCCCGTCATCCAGCCAGATGGCCCGGTCGCACATCCTTTGGACTTCTTTCAGATTGTGGGTCACCAGGATGATGGTGATTCCCTGTTGTTTCATCTCGTTGATTCTGTCCAGGCAGCGATGTTGAAAGGCCTGGTCGCCGACGGCCAGCACTTCATCAACCAGGAGAATGTTGGGTTGCAGGTGGATGGCAACGGAGAATCCCAGGCGCATGCGCATGCCCGAGGAGTAGTGCTTGATCGGTACGTCGACAAAGCGCTCCAACTCGGAGAAGCCGACGATATCATCAAAAATGCGGATCATCTCGGATTTGCTGAAACCGAGAATGGAGCCATTTAGGAAGACGTTCTCGCGACCGGTCAGATCGGGGTGAAAGCCAGCGCCCAATTCCAGGAGCGCTGCAACGCGCCCCTCGAGCTCGATCTGACCCGACGTCGGGTTGATGATGCGCGAGATGAGCTTGAGGAGTGTGCTCTTGCCAGCACCATTCTCTCCCACGATGCCGACCATTTCCCCCGGCTCGATCTCGAAACTCACGTCGCGCAGTACCCAGAGTTCCTCCTTGGAGGAAGTGCGTCTGAAGTGAAGCAGATTAAGGAAGAGCTCTTGAAAAGAGCGAGGGCGATCGTGTCTGAGGGTGAAACGCTTGGATACGCGTTCTACGAGAATGGCAGGCATGGTTCTTTCCGATGTCTATCTGTTGTCAGCGGGATCGCGCCGGCCCCGACAGCGGATTCTGAGCGCCGTTGCTGCGAACTCGCCTCCATAGAGTCGGATTATAGCATCCTTCGGAGGATTCACCAAATGACTGGGATGGGTCGGATGCGTTTTGATTCTGGGGTCAGGGAACATAGTCTAGCATGCGTCCGATAGCATCAAACCAGCCACACGGGCAGCCACTGAGCTCGACCTCGATTTTGGTAACGATGGGGAGAAACAGGAAGTGAGTTGTTGTGGGGGGCTCTGCAACCGGTATGGGGGCAGCCCCCAGCGGAACCGACCGAGCAGATAGGTCTGGAAGGGGCGAGGATGTGGAGAGAGCGTTTGCCGACCACTGCGGACCGGCCATACGCAGGGGGGTCCACTGCGCGCCGGGTGTTGACCGATCTACCGAGAGGTAGATGATCTCCAGCGGCATTGTTGCGTCGTGAATCTGCTCCAGCTTTGCTGGCGAGCAATTGCCCCAAACAAAACAATCATCGTAGGGGACACCTACCGGCAGTATGTACTCAGGTGCTGCCAACTCGATGGGTTCGTATATCACAGGAAGAAAGCTGCTCCCAGGCACTTGGTCGGCGTCGCGCCAAAAGAGGTTCAGAGGCAGGGCGGCCGAAAGGTTATAGTTGGTGGAAAGGATGTTCTGTGATATTGGGCGTGCAAGGCGGTATGTTCCTCCTGACGGGCGGGCAGCGTTGTGGAAGGGAGGCCCAAACTGCTGGTCCGCGTAGGCATCACCAGGCATAGGCGGGTACTTGAGCAGGAAATAGTCGGCTCCCGCTGGAATGGAAAGAGGTATCCGCGTGTCACGATCGGCGTACCTCGCCCGGAGCTGGCTCATCAGGGGCCCAAAGATACCTACACTACCCACCCCAATATATGATTGAAAGGTGGCGCTCTGGGATCCCAAGACGGAGGCTGAGACTGGCGCGTCAATGGTGAGCGTAAACACGCCGGTGAGGGCGTCATAGTTCTTTCCGGGCAATTGGATGTTGCAGCCGCTGTTGGTGGGGATGTCCAATCCTTCTGGTCCCAAGGGAAGGGGATAGCCTCCATCGGTTCCGTAAACGTCCACAGGCAGGTAGCGGTTGTATTCCCTGCTGTTGGCTGAAGGCTGTCGGGTGTCCATGTGGGTGGTGTACATGTATCGGATCTGCTGTGTCACATCTGTTCCATGGTTGTCATAAACCCGAAGCCTGGAGGCTGGGACAACGCTCCCCACATGGTCGTAATGTGGGATCTGCCCGAGACAACCAAAGGAGGTCATCATCTGATTTGGGGCCCACCAAGGTGTGGTGAAACGAGGGTAGATGGTTGTGGTTACCACGACCGTGTTTCGACTGCGGGTGCCGGACTCGTAGACGATAATCCCATTGTTGTCGCCGTAGGAGATGATCATGCCTTGGAGAGTATTTTCGGGCACCTGGCCCACCAACTCGACAATGCTCAACCCCCGGGGCTCCAGCCATTCGGGCAAGTTCACCACACCTGTGCCGGCTCTGGTCGGGGCGAAGGAAAGGCCCAGCAGCATCATGGTGATCATGAGCTGCAGACTCCACCGAAGACGTTTCTTCACTTTGTCACTACCTTTCATGGCAGATATTGTCCCCTGTTAATGCTGACGGCCAGCCAGTTCGGTCCGCTGGGCTGCCGTCCTTCCTGCGGTGTGTGTAGCTCTTACCGTAGGGCCGGCTGCATGAGATGTTGTTGCGAAGAATCTGTGGAGCGATTCAGTATGCTCGGAAAAGGTGAGATGTGATCAAGGAGGCGCTCCATCTGGACTCTGGTAAAGCCCAGGATAGAGCCATTGAGGTAGGTGTCTTTGAGGCAAGTTAGCTCGGGATGAAAGCCAATTCTGAATCACAAGAGCGTGCCGACGCCACTATTCACCTGGAACTGACCTGATGTTGGCCCGCTGATGTGCACATTCAGTTTGAGAATCGTACTGTTTTCTGCTCCTTTGGGTCCGATGGACCTGGCCACTTCTCCAGATCTTACTTTGCCACAATATTGACGAGCCGGCCAGGGACCACAATCACCTTCAAGATCTGCTTGCCTTCTGTATGTCGCTTGGCGCCCTCGGTTTTGAGTGCCAGAGAGCGCGCCGTCTCTTCATCCACACCCACCGGTACCTCAACCCGATCTCGCACTCTGCCGTTGACCTGCACGATGAGGGTGATCATCTCTTCAGCGGCCACGGCCTCGTCCCATGCAGGCCAGGCCTGCAGGTGGATCGAATAGGGTCGCCCCGTCTCCGCCCATAGCTCCTCGGCGATGTGGGGGCAGGCTGGGGCCAGCATCAGCAGTAAGGCCTCGACCGCCTCGTCCCAGGCCTCGGTACCATATACTGCCGTGTCCTTGGCCTTGAGCATGGCATTGTTTAGCTCCATCAGGTTGGCAACGTAGGTATTGAAGCTGAAGGTTTCCATGTCTTCGGTGCCCTTGCGGATGGCCTGGTGGACCTTGCGACGCAGGTTTCGGATGGCCTTTTCGTCGGGGAGGGCGTCGCCGACCTGGCCAGGAACCAGCACACAATCCCACACCCGATGGAGAAAGCGGACCACCCCTTCGATGCCCTGAGAGTCCCAGGGTCCGCCTTGGTCCCAGCGCCAACCAAACATCAGGTAGCCGCGTACTGTGTCGGCACCGTAGTGGTCAACCAAGTCGTCCAGGGCGATGACATTGCCCCGGCTCTTGGACATCTTTTCCCCGTCTTCGCCCAGGATGATGCCCTGGTTGCGCAGCACGGTCATCGGTTCGTCCAGATCGACCACACCCAGATCGCGCATGACTTTGGTAAAGAAGCGGGTATAGATGAGGTGCATCGTGGCGTGCTCGATGCCGCCGGTATAGACATCGACTGGCAGCCAGTAGGCAGCTTCGTTGGGATCGATGGGCATTGAATCGCGATGCGCCAGCTTGCTCTCGTTGTAGTAGGGACTCAGGTAAGCGTACTGATACCATGAAGAGCACATAAAAGTGTCCATAGTGTCGGTCTCTCGGGTGGCAGGGCCGCCGCACTTGGGGCATACGGTGCGCAAAAAACCTTCGTGAAACTTGAGGGGGCTCTCGCCGGTGGGCCTGAATTGGGCATCTTCTGGCAGCAACACGGGCAGGTCCTCATAGGGCACCGGGACCACGCCGCAACCGTCGCAGTAGACAAAGGGGATGGGGGCGCCCCACATTCGCTGCCGGCTGATGAGCCAGTCGTGGAGGCGATAGTTAACTCGATAGTGTCCTGTCGCCTGTGCTTCCAGCCACTCGGTCACCTTTTGCTTCGCCACGTCTCCTGGCGTACCGCTGAACTCGTCGGAGTTGATCATGGTGCCATACTCATGGTGGAACAAGATGTCGCGATAGAAGGGTAGGCTCCACAGCATCTCCATCGTCGTCGTGTACTTTTGTGTATTTTCGTCCAGGGACTGGCAGCGGGCCATGATGGCCTGATCGCTCGCCTCGGAATCAAAGGGGAGGACAGCATCCTCGAACACAAAGAGCCAGCGTCCACCGACGACCTCGATCCATGAACCAGGCAACAGGGATTCCTGAACCAGTGCTGCGTAGCGGTCTACCTGCCCGGCCTGCATGGTGACGTACAAGCCTGTCTCTTTTTTCTCCAAGGAGATGCCCGCTTGCTCCAGCACCTGCTCAAGTTCCTGGCCGGCGGCTGCGGCCGGGACATAGCTTTTGGTCAGGCCATCGGGCCGGTCGATCACCGGGATGATGGACAGGCCGAACTTGAGGGCGAACTCAAAGTCCCGTTCGTCGTGGGCCGGCACGGCCATGATGGCGCCAGTTCCATAGGTCATCATGACATAATCGGCGATCCAGATGGGGATGCGGGCGCCATTGACTGGATTGATAGCGTGCGCGCCGATGAACACGCCGCTCTTTTCCTTTTCTGCACTCATCCGCTCGATCTCGCTCTGTCGAGAGGCTTGCTCCACGTAGGCTTTAACCTCAGTGCGGTACTCGGGCGTGGTCAGTTTGTCGACCAGCGGGTGCTCGGGGGCCAGTACCATAAAGGTTGCGCCCCAAAGGGTATCGGGTCGAGTGGTAAAGACGACGATGTCGTCTCCCTCTTCTGACTTGAAGACGACATCGGCGCCCTCGCTGCGGCCGATCCAGTTCGTCTGCATGGCCTCGACGCGCTCTGGCCAATCGATCTTTTCAAAGTCGAGCAACTCTTCGGCGTATCTGGTTGTGCGGAAGAAC
>JASFHU010000301.1:0-5924 GCA_050123055.1 Anaerolineae bacterium | reverse complement strand
GAGTCAGGCGCCAACTCGAGGTCTGGGATTACCTGCGGCCTACCGGTCTCTACCACTTGACCCGCCAGGCCTTCGCCTGGCTCAAAACGCAGCTCGGCCAACGTGGCTGGCTCGACCCCGTAGCTGGCAACAGCCAAGAATTTGTTATCGGCCGGGTCAGGCTGAAAGACCACGCCCATTTCGCACTTGAGCAGTTGGGTCACGGCTTCCACCACGGTGTCCAGCACCTGTCGCGGCTCCGTAAGTTGGGTGAGGGTTCGCCCGACCTCATTGATCAGGGCCAGGTTGTCAGCCCGCCGGCGGGCATCGGCAAAGAGATTGGCGTTCTCCACGGCAATGGCCGCCTGGTTAGCAAAGATGGCCAGGACCTCCAGTGTCCGCTGGTTCGGGCGCAGGCCATCGCGCGGTTCATCAACCGAGATATGCCCCAACAGGCGGCCACCTGCACCCCGCATCGGAGCCAGCAACATGTCACGGGGATGCCACTGTCCTTCTCGCCACTCTTGGATTTCGGGCATGGGGACGATGGTATGCAATTCTGCCGCCCAGTCATCCTGACGCTGGAAGGGAAAGAAATAGCACAGCCCTTGGCGATATTCGTCCTGGAGAAGGCGTTCATAGCGTTCGAGTGGCTGACGAACCCGCTTGGCCTCCTCGAACACCTCGAGCGGCAAGCCAGCCGCTGCCACACGCCGCAGCATTGGGCTGGCACTCTGCCATTCCTCTACCACGCTGATGAGGACGATATCAAAACCTACCGTCTCCTGGATGGCATAGGCGACCTCCTCCAGGGTATCAGCCAACAGGACGTCGGTGCGAAGCTTCTGGCTGACGGTAAGCAGGCCATCCATCTGCTCCGAACGTTGCCGCAACGCACTATTGAGCCTGACCTGCTCCTCATAGCGCATGGCATTGCCGATGGCAATCGCAGCCTGCTGGGCGAGAGCCTGTACGAAAGTGAGGTCCCTATCGTCAAAAGCATCGACAACCGTGTGGTGGAGGTTGATCAAACCCACTACGGCATCCTGGAAGAAGATTGGCACAAACATTGCGGAGCTTGTGCCAGTTCGAACACAGACCGGACAGGCTTCTTGCAACGCATCGGATACGATCCGCGCCTGACCACTTTGAGCCACCTGAAGGGGAATGCATTCCTCATCTGGACGCAGGAGTAGCTCCTCAATGGCCGCCTCTTCCTGGGCCGAGTAGCCAAGGGCCACGTGCAGTTGCAGGTTCCCTGTGTCCGAATCGACCAGCATCACATTTCCGTGCGTCACCCCTTTTGTCTGGGCTGCTGACTCGAGGACAAGCTGCAAGATATGATCCAGTTCCAGTGTAGCATTCAACTCACGGGTCGTGCGCTGCAGCGCGGTGAGCTCGTCTATGCGAGCTCGAAGACGATCATCGGTCTGCTCGTAGAGCTGGGCATTGTCGATGGCCACCGCAGCCTGGACAGAAAAGTTGTAGAGAAGCTCGAGGTCCTCGCTATCAAATAGGGTGCCGTCAACCTTGTTTATTACCTCGAGGGCTCCGACGGGTCGCCCGCGGCTGATCAAGGGCACACACAAGATCGAGCGCGTCACAAAACCGGTCGTCTGATCTGACCCGGTGTACCAGCGGGGATCGGCCTGGGCATCGTTGACGATCTGCCCCTCCCTCGTCTCGATGGCAGCACCTACGATCCCCTCACCGGGCGGTATTCTTTGACCGAGCAGGGAGTCCGATACGGGTCCGTGGGCCACGCGAAAGACGAGTTCATCGGTCCTTCGGTCCAGCAGTAGAACAGAACCAGCCTCAGCGCTCAGAATCTCCACCGCCTTGGTCATCACCAGATCCAGGACAGTATCGATCTCTAGTGTGGCGGTGACCGTCCGACCAACCTCGTAAACGGTTGACAGTTGCTGCAGACGGCGCGACACATCTTGGATCGTTCTCGTCTGTCTGGACTCTGTGGAGACGAGGTAGTTGATGCCCCATGTCAGTGCCAAGGCCATGATCAGATTTCCAAAGATAAGGGGCGAGAACTGTTCACCTTGCCACAGCCAGGCCTGGATGGGCAACCAGGTAAAGATGAGCCACACACCGATGTTCACAGCAAGGGCTTGCCAGAATCCCAGGCGAGCCGCAACGATGGCCAACACGCAGATTCCGAGTGCAAGGTTCAGGTAGGTCACCGTGCCATTGATATAGAAGGCAAGCCCAGCTAACACGATATCGGTCAGGGTAAGGCTCCAGCGTCTCCAGGTGAGGGACGGTATACGTGGTGCCACCAGTAGGTGCACCGCCACATGCACCACCAGAATCACCGTCAGCGCCAGGGCAGGCGAGTACTCTCCACCCAGCACTGCATCGAGTAGCAGGAGGAGTAGGACGAGCCGCAGGAGCCAAACCAGCCCCCGCTCTATGCGGTTCTCGGGCCATGCTAACCAACTGGACACGCTCAGGCCTTTCCCGGATTATTGAAAAGATAGACTCATCAATAGAAAGGGCAGAGATTCTACTCCTTTTGATGACGGCGGCGGGATTCGGCTGCTATTTCGGTGATCTCCCGGATATCGGCAAAGGGCGCTGTGTCGTAGTAGATCAAACCCACGGCCAGGGACATCAGAGGTACCTGTTGCACGTCGCCTGCCCCATCATCCACCTCGATGTAGCCCCGTTCTCGATCAATGAAGCTGTAGAATGTCCCTACGTCTTCGCCAAAACGTTTCTCCAGACGGGTTTTGATCTGAGGTGCAGTCTCGGGCGTGCCAATAACGATAAAATCATCCCCACCGACATGGCCAATAAACTCGGACCCGGTTCCCAGTTCGTCGACCACCTCGGTAAGGAGCATTGCCGTGAAGCGCAGAACATCATCACCGGCCACAAAGCCATAAACATCCTTGAAAGCATCGATGTCGTTGATGCCAATGTACACCACCGACCAGTCTTTGCGACGGATGATCTGGCGCAGTTGGTCCTCGATCAGCTTACTGCTGGGCAGGCCAGTCACGGGGCTGGTCAAGCTCAGCCAACCAGCCCGGCGCAGAGCCCCTTCTACGCGCAGCATCAGCAACTGGAGATCGAATGGTTTGGTGATATAGTCATCTGCCCCCAGTTCCAGCCCAGCGATCTGATCGCTTCGTTCGAGCCTTTGGGTTACAAAGATGATGGGGATGTGACTGGTCCGCAGGTTACCGCGAAGTTTGCGACAGACCTCATAGCCATTGATATCCGGTAGCACAATGTCCAGGATCACCAGGTTCGGCAGGCTTCGCCGACACATCTCCAAAGCTTCTTCGCCCCGGGTGGCAATGATGGTTTCATAGCCCTGGGAATCAAAGTAGATACGCAGCATATTGGAGATGTCAAAGTCATCCTCGACAATGAGTAAACGTCCTTTACTCATCCGATCCTACCTCCCTCTTGTGGCATCTAGCGCCCTCTCCATTCACCTGGCTTGGTTGCAACAGTCTGTATTATGCTGGATGCGAGACCAGCGAGCCGCAAAGCTGATGGTTCAACAATCTGTCAGGTACCCGGACAAGTCTGGGACTCCGGACTCCCCAACTCGTGTTCGTCTCTGGTGGTACACCAGGGGCCACGTTTACTTTCTAGAGATGCCCCGCACAAGTCTGGGGCTCCGCAGCCTTGAGCTTGCTGAGGGTTTTCCCTAGCCTGGTCACTTGCTGCCGCCATTCCTGGCAGGCTGTCGGAAAAGACTTCGGAAGTCTGTTCATCAATCGAGTCTCTGCGAGTTCCAGTCACCTTCAGGTGTTTCATGTGCTCGGGATCTCCAGATCAAGACTTCCGAAGTTGGAAGTGCGTTCTCTCCGACAAGCTGTTAGGGTTGGTACAGCCTGGGGTGAGACTCGGCGTCGGGCCAGTTCAAGTGGTCACTCTCCTCGTAAGAGATATTCCGGTCAATCACCGCTCGCTGACTCGAACGGACCAGCACCACGTCGGATTCTATCGTCCTGGCCGGATAGATCGTCAATCCGGAACCGATCCGGCAATGATGCCCCACACAGCCACCCAGGACCGTCATCCCAGCCTCTTCCAGACGACCCCGGTGCCAGGTGCGCAGCGGTTTGGGAATCAGATTAAAGTCGGTAAATGTCGTCCCAGCCCCTATAAACGAATCACGCCCCACCACACAGAACTGCAAGCAGGCATTCTGGGCGATCATGGTATCTTCCATCACCGCAGACATGAATACGGAAGAGCGGAACGGAAGATAACAGCGATCGCCTATGACGCTGATTAGCAGTTCATTTCCATGCAAAATGCTGGCGTGGTTTCCAATGATGCAGTTCGAGATGACGACTCCTGCACCAATATACACATTGTCTCCGATGATGGTCGGCCCCTGTATCACGGCCGTTGGATCGATCTGGGTGTTTCGGCCGATTTTCACGAAATGGGAAGATGAAAGGATCTGCCTGCGCTCAAGCAAGGAGCGCCAGAGGATCCTCGCCAGGACGCTGAATCTGCTGAGGCTCCGTTCCATGCGCGCCCCCTCGGCCAAGACGCCGAATAGACAGTTGGCGACATAGATGTGAATCCAGTTTTCGATGGACAGGAATGCCCGTTGCGGTATCTGAAATACCAGGTCCCCCTTTTCCGAGGACATGTGGGTCGGGACACGATAGGAGCCAAATTCATAGGCTCCGGTGTCGATCACCAGAGCACGGGTGGTCTCTTCCACGCCGCGCGGGAAATACCACATATTCGCTACATAGACGTTGCCTTCCCTCTTGATGCCACTCTGAAGTCGCAGGGCATGGGTTGTGATGACCTCGTCCTCGAGGGAGAAGGCAACGCGGCATGCCTTGCCCAGCGAACGTGCCTGCGATACAAAGGCCTCGATAAAGGCTGCGTCAAAGAAGAGGTTGTCCCAGTAGACCAGGGTCTCTTCGTACTCAGTGCTCGGGATCTGGTCAAAGGAATCCACTTCGAGTTCAGTTTCGCAGTACCCCTCCAACACATCTTTCTGATGAAGCCAGAGGGGTTTGTTCAACACGCGCAGTTCGCGCGCCGCTTCATTGAAAGGTGCGATTTTTCTATTGTCCCGGATGATCACCTTGCGCATGATAGCTAGTCCAGGGGTCTCTTGTCAATCACGTATGTACAGCATGGATCTCCCTTGGCAATACAATGAACCTCCTCCACCCGGATGTTTTTCCCGCTGGTCACCCAGTGAAGGCCTTCCTGCAGAAGCCCCAGACCGGCATGGCAGATGGGTACGTCAGCCGTGCGCCCCCAGCAGACCGGGCAGCGGTCAATGTGATAGAGAAAGTGATCCAACTCTTCCTCTACACGCACAATCTGATCGCTTGTCTTGTTGAACGTCTCGGCCATGGCGTTGAGGCCGATCTTGATCTTGATACCTAAGGGCAGCAGTCGAAAAGCCAGGTCACTGATACCCAAAACTGCCCCAAAATCCTTCAGGGCATAGTAAAGCCCGGCTCGCCCGGCACGTATAGCCAACCCTTTTCCACCCCGAGGGCCGTACATGTCGTCCAAAGCCTGGTTGAGGGCGGCCATCTCTTCGAAGCTCCAGCCCAAATCGAGATTGTTGGGCGGATAGTTGTTGATGAGGTGGCGGAGCTTGGCGAGGTTGAGAACGGCATTGGTCCCGTTCTGGCCCATGACATCCTCCAGCGCAAGGAGCATCATCCGTCCCATCTTGTTGGGCCAATAATATTGGACTGGCTGTTGGATGTCCGCGTCCTGTTCGTCGGTTGTCATCCCAACCTTCCTCTTGCGCCCCTGAATAGAAGGCATTCCATCAAGGTACTGCTCCAAAGATCCCTGACAAGTCTGGGACTCCGGACTCCCCAACTTGTTGGGGGCAGTGTCGTCGATAGTGATTTGCCACGAACATGTTGGCTACTCCGACAAGAACCTCGACAGGACGGCCTGGAACTTTGCCGGTTCAT
>JASFHU010000300.1:0-5934 GCA_050123055.1 Anaerolineae bacterium | reverse complement strand
CTATAATGTTGGCCATACCATTGTATCACACTCGCAGTCAGGAGTCAAGCGTTCGTTTTTGCGCTTCTTGCGCAGGGATGGAGCATCACATACACAAATGCTTCATAGGGCAAGCGCATTTGACTTGACTGGCGTGTTGTCCGACTCTGGATCTGCCGGAGCGAGCATCCTGAGCTTGTCGAAGGACGCTCGCGGAGGCTCCTTCGACAAGCTCAGGATGCCTCCGCTCGCTTGTTTCGGATAAATGCGCTCACCCTAAAATGCTTCAGGCGGAGGTTTGACTTCTGAAGTAGGCTCTGATATAATCGGTTGACAGCAGTCACGTCGTTTGCGGGACCAAGGTTATCATGTGAAATCCCTGGCGCAGTTTCAGTATTTCCCACAGCTAGAACTGCCAGCCTACCAAACACAGAACACAATGTAGCACCTAGCGAGCGCCGCGCCAGGGAAGAGCCGCCAGTGGCCCAAACGTGGCAAGGGACAAGAAGGGAGTGGGTTATGGTGGACTATGCTCTCTTGGAAATAGCCCTCAAGCCGTACTACGACGAAGAATCCTACCAGGTCGAGCCACGCCTCTTGCTTCCAGGCCAGGATGAGGAGCTTCGCCCCCCGGGGGACACCCCGATTCTGGCCCGCTTTGACCTGGACGCACTTGGCCGCGAGGCTGCCTATGACGATCGCTACGGCCGCCTTCTGACCGATAGCCTGTTCGAGTCGGCGGACCTCCGAACTCTGCTTGGCAAGGCCCGCATCGTCAATGCGCAGGGGGCACCTGTGCCGCTCCGCCTGCGGCTGTACATCGGGCCGGGCGCGCCCGAGCTCCACGAGCTGCGCTGGGAGACCCTGTGCGATCCCGAGAACCCCGAGGCCCTGCTGGCCCTCGACGAGAGCATCCTGTTCTCTCGCTACTTGAGCAGTTGGAATTGGCGCCCCGTGCGCCAGCATGCCCGGGCTGACCTCAAGGCCCTGGTCGTGATCGCTAACCCCGACAACCTGGAACAGTGGAGCCTTGACCCCGTGGACGTAGCGGGAGAGTTGCAGCGGGCCAGCCAGGCCCTGAGCACGATCACGGTGCACGCCCTCTGCCGCTGCGACAGGCCGACCGATGATGGCCTGGAGATCAGCATCGTCGGCCAACCCACCCTGCCCGAGCTCATCGACCGGCTGAGGAGCAGGTATGACATTCTGTACCTGGTGGCTCACGGTAGGTTGCAGAATCGGGTCCCACACATCTACCTTGAGAGGCCGGACGGCGCGGTTCACGTCGTAAGGCCGGACGGGCCGGATGGGCTGGTGACCCGATTGGCCCAGTTACCGCAGTCGATCCGGCTTCCCCGGCTGGTGTTTCTGGCCTCTTGCCAGAGCGCCGGCGAAGGGGGACAGTGGGCTAGTAAGGATGGTGGCGCGCTTTCGGCCCTCGGACCGCGGCTGGCCGTGGGTGGCGTACCAGCGGTGGTGGCCATGCAGGGCAATGTCACCATGGAAACCGTCAAGCACTTCACGCCCAGGTTCTTTGAGGAACTTCAGAAGGAGGAGGGCGCCTGGGGTGGCGGTCAAATCGACCATGCCATGGCCATCGCCCGGCGCTCTCTACGCGATGTCCAACGCATTGACTGGTGGATGCCAACCCTTTTCCTGCGCCTGCAGAGCGGCAGACTGTGGTACACGCCCCATCTGGCGGTGGACCGCGACGAGCTCGTCGAGACATGGACCGACTTGGTGGAAAAAATCAGAGAAGGGGAGTGCACGCCTGTGCTCGGCCCCAGTCTGGCCGAGAACCTGCTCGGTTCGCGGCGCGAGATTGCCCAGAGATGGGCTGAGGAATACCGATATCCCATGTCCCCACACCGGCGAGACAACCTGCCGCAGATGGCCCAGTTTGTGGCTACCGAGAGGGGCCAGGACGAGGCACCCTGGAAGGAACTGCGGAGGTATGTCCGCCGGGAGATTCTCAAGGGTCCTGGCCAAACGCTCTCCGAAGCACAGAAGGATCTGCCGCTGGACAAATTGATCTCCGCGGTGCTCCAACAGCTTCCAGAGGGTGCCCGGCCGATGTCTAACCAGGTGTTGGCCAGGCTGCCGTTTCCGTACTATATCTCTGCCAACTTTAACAACTTGTTGGCAGACGCACTGTCGGCGGTGGGCAGGACGCCACAGGTCATGATCTGCCCCTGGAACGAGTATGTTGAGGAGCTGTACGCCGACGCGTCTTTCGAGCCCAACCCGCTGGGCGACGAAAAGTGCCGGTTGGTGTTTGAGCCCAGGGTCCAGGGCAGCGTACGACATCCCCTGGTATATCACCTCTTTGGCCGGCTGTGTGCGCCGAATTCGTTGGTGCTGACCGAGGACCACTATTTCGACTTTTTGATCGGCGCCACCAAGAACAAAGAGCTCATCCCCTACCGCCTTGTGCGTAGATTGACCGACAGCAGCCTCCTCTTCCTCGGATTCCGCCTCAATGACTGGGAGTTCCGGGTGCTATTTCGCACCCTTGAGAGCCTCGGCGGCCGGGTGCTCAAGGAGGGACACCGCCACATTGCTGTACAACTCGATCCGGATGACGGCCGGATCCAGGACGCGCGGCACGCGCGCCGCTTCCTGGAGCGCTATTTCGGCGAGGCCAACATCAGCATCTACTGGGGCAGCGCCAATGATTTTCTGAGGGAACTTTCTGAGCGATGGGAGAGCCGCGATGACAGTTGATTGCCAGCCTGGAGACCAGCCACTGGATTTGTCTAGCCCCTATCCCGGCCCGCGCCCGTTCCCCCGGCCTGAGAAGCGAGACGGTGAGGAGCTTGAGAAGCAAGTCTTTTTTGGACGCGACAGTGAGAGGCAAGATCTCTATGATCTCCTTATTGCCGAGCGGATTGTGGTACTCTATTCGCCTTCAGGTGCCGGCAAGACCTCCTTGGTCCAGGCCGCGTTAATCCCCGACATGGAGGATCGTGGCTTTGAGGTCTTGCCCGTGATGCGCTGCAGTCTCAAGCCGCAAGAAAAGATCGACCCGGCAGCCAATCGCTACGTGCTCAGCCTGCTCCTGTCGCTGGAAGAAGACCTCGAGCCGGAGGAAAGGCGTCCTTTGGCGGACCTGGTGTCCCGCGCCTGCAAAGAGCGTTCCCTGAACGAATATCTCAGCGAACGCAAAGAGAACGCCGAATCCAAGGCTGCCACCTCTCGGGTCAAGGGTACCGTCCTCATTTTCGACCAGTTTGAGGAGATCTTTACCGAGGACTTTACGGATCATGCCGAGACGGCCGCTTTTTTCCGGCAGGTCAGCGCGGCTCTGCGCCATCCACGGCGCTGGGCTCTCTTTGTCATGCGAGAAGAGTTCCTTGGCAGCCTGGGGAGTGCCGTGCGCCGCATGCCCGCCCAGTTTCGTGCCCGGTTTGGGCTGGAGTACTTGGCCCCCTGGGCGGCCAGGGAGGCCATCGTCCAGCCGGCCTGCCAGCACGGGGTCGACTTTCAAGAGGACGCGGCAGAAGAGTTGGTCAACAACCTGCGCCAGGTTCTGGATCCCGGTGCCAGTGGGGAGGGTGAGCGCAAACCGGGTCCCTACATCGAACCCGTGCAGTTACAGTTGGTCTGTGAGCAACTCTGGCAGAAGCGGATCGGCGCACTAGACGCCGGTACACACCTGCCCCCCCTTCCTGCGATCACCATGGACGACGTAAGAGAGTTCGGTGACGTAGACCGGGCCCTGGGGACCTATTATGCCGGCAAGGTAACCGAGGCCAGCGAGGCTACCGGCGTGCGCGAACGGAGGATCCGTGCATGGATCGACCTTAACCTGATTACCGGGCGGGGCTATCGGGATCAGGTCCAGCATGAGCCGGATGCGACCCGGGGGTTAGAAAACGAGGTTCTCACGCTCCTGGCCAGAGCCCATGTGCTCCGAGCGGAGAGACGCCGTGACCTGACCTGGTACGAACTATCCCACGATCGGTGGATCTGGCCCATTCAGGAGAGTAACAGAGCGTGGCGCGAGGCATCGCTTAGCGACCTCCAGATGGAGGCAAAGCTGTGGGCTGAGCTCGGACGTCCCGATGACCACCTGTTGCGCGGCCGGGCCCTCTCAGGAGCTGAAAGCTGGGCAAAGGAACACCCTCGAGACGTGGAGCCACACGAGATAGATTTCCTGAAAAAGAGCCGCTCCCACCAACGGAAGCATCGGACCAGAATCGGACTGGCTGCAGTCGCGTGCGTAATTCTATTAGCGCTGGTACTATACATCGTATTGCTGGCCTCGCGTGGCCGAGGTATGCAGGTTGCTTTGACAGAGGTTAGCAACATAAACGCTACAAGGGCAGCAACCGCAGAGACAGCCGTGGCTGCCGCAGACCAGGCCGCCCAGGCCACAAGCGCGGCCGGTCAGGCCGTGATTGCTACAGCCGATGCGCTACGTGTCCAGTTGGCTGGCACTCGGGATGCAGATCCGTCTGCACCGACCTCCGAGGCTGTTGCTGAAGCCGAGACTCGTGCTGCTTCTATCGAGACCAGGGTGCACGAGGAGAATGTCGCTGCAGAGTCAACCCGCGCGATGGCTGCTGCTGACCAGTTGCTCGCCCAAGCCCAGAATACAGCGGCCGCCCAGGCGGCATCCACGCTCCAGCCAGTGCCACAAACGCCATCACCCCCGGAACACTCCACCGTCTTTGTCCCCAGTGGGTGCTTCCTTCGGGGCTCAGAAGTGGCGCAAATCGAGGCTGCTTCTGCACGCTGCTACCAATTTGAGCCTGAGTCTGAACAGTATCCCGGCAAATTTTGCGCTCAAAGGCATTTTGAGGATGAGTGGCCCCAGCACGAGGTGTGCGTTGATGACTTCCACATTGACCAATACGAGGTGACCAATGAGCAGTACGAAGCCTGCGTCCAAGCAAACGTCTGCAACCCGCCCGCAGCCACGAAATCGCACAGCCGAGACCTGTACTTTGGTGACGATCTGCACGCAGATTATCCGGTCATCTATGTGAGCTGGCTCGATGCAGAGGCCTATTGTAGATGGGTAGGCATGCGCCTGCCAACCGAGGCCGAATGGGAAAAGGCGGCGCGTGGTGTCAGCGGGGCCGAGTGGCCTTGGGGCGATTCCTTTTCGGAAGGGATGTGCAATACTCGGCCCCAGGGAGTGCCGGCAAATGCACCCAACCTTGACACTGTGCAGGTGGGCAGCTTCCAATCCTGTGAAAGCCAATATGGCGCCATGGACATGGTCGGCAATGTGTGGGAATGGGTGGCTGACTGGCACGGCGAAGGATACTATAGCGAAGGGGTGAGGGACAATCCACTAGGCCCTCCTTCGGGCGAGTTCAGAGTGACTCGTGGTGGCTCGTGGAACACCAATGCCGGCGCGGCGCGGGCCGCCCTTCGTACAAATGTGGTTCCTGACAAGGGATTCATGGACTTTGGCTTTCGGTGTGCCAGCGATTGACAAAGGGTCGATCCGGTAGGCCCAAGGGATGCGAATGAGGCAACCACGTAGAGATCGCATTGCAGCAGCAGTTGCCTGTGCGGTAAGTACTCGAAGGTATACAGTTCTGTTGCTGGCACTCCTGGTGCTGCTCGGTGTCGTGTTTTCCGCGGGGTGCGCGCCTTCTAGACCGGAGCAGGGCCAGGAGGAACCAACTGCCCCCAGTCTGGCACCTTTTCGTCCGACCAGACAGAGTGCATCCCTGGCGACAGCAGTTCCTGCGACGGCCCCGATAAGCCTACACCTGCAGCCAACAAGCTCCAGCACTGTGATCGCAACGCCACAGCCATCCAGTTCGGCAGCAATCCAGGCGCCGACAGAGACCCGCATTCCCACACGGACGGCTACCTCAACAAAGACGGCAACCCGTTTGCCTACGGTTACCGACGTGCCACCGCCGACGGCCACCGCCACAGGGACGGCTACCGCCCACCCAGCACTTGAGGTCTGGGAACCTGGAAAAGTCCCTG
>JASFHU010000299.1:0-5950 GCA_050123055.1 Anaerolineae bacterium | reverse complement strand
TCATCCCAGTCCTTCTGCTCCATCAGCTCCTGGAAGGCGCGGCGGTAGACCAGGCGCGTCTCGACGGTGACCGGACCTTCGTCCGGGGCCTCAAAAGTGTAGGTGCTTTCGTCGGTGGCAAAGGCGGCCAGGCGCGTATCCTCGACGAGGCGGATGTCGCGCCAGTAGGCTGGGGTCGGCACCTCGCCGGACCACTTGTCCTCCAGGATCTTGGCATAATAGCGTCCTGGCAACCCGGCATAGTCACCCGTCCACTCCGGCAGCAGCGGACCGCCGGCCAGGGGCAAGGGCTGGCCCCCGGCGTCTGTGGCCTGCACGACCAGGATCATGTGGCGCAGCGGCGCGCCGGTGGGTACGTGGTGGCCGGTCTTGTCGTTGGTAATGCTCACCTCCACGACCACCTCGTCCCCGTTTACGCCCGCTGTCGTGGTCATGGTCACCGAGTTCTGCATCAGCGCCAGGTCGTTGACGCCGGGCATGGTGTGGTTGTGAATGGGACGGCGGGGCTGGAGCCCACCAAACTCGGGGTAGGCGAAATAGTCATAGTCAGTCGCCGGCATGTGGCAGTCCTGGCAGGTCTGGCCCGTTTCGGGATCGGCATAAGGGCTCTCCAGCCACTCCCCGTAGGAATTATAGACCTCGACCCCGCCGGCCACCTCGGTATGGCCTGCCACGCCGCCAAAGACGCCATAGTGGCACGGCGCGCAGAAGGCGCTCTCCTCTTCCAGGGGCAGGTAGGTCACGCGCCGGGTCACGTCGTCAAAGGTGCCGAAAAAGAGCTGCTCACCCTCCTCAGGCCGGTAGAGGCGCATCGAGGAGATACCGGGCCGGGTGCTAAGGGGCAGTTTTGTCTCCGGGTCGAGAAACACCTCGCCGATCTTGTGGCAGAAATCGCAGGCGATACCATCGGCGGCCACGCCCTCCAGGTACAGCGGGCTGATGCCGCTTGGTACCTCGTCCGAGTACTGGGCGGTCCATTCGGTGTGGCAGCCCGACCAGCCGCAAGTATTGGCCGGGTCCAGATTGGAGGCCAGCGGCGTATGGCAGGAGGCGCAGTTGCCAGCCCGGTCGGGGTAGTCGAGCTTGAGGCCCGGGCCATAGTACGGCTGGTCCGGGTCGGGCAGCTTGAGACGGCCACTGGCATCGTACTCGACTGGGCTCCTGTTGCCGTGGACGTCGGTGCCCTGGTACATGCTCAGAAAGCGGGGATTCACCGCCGATTGGGAGTGGGCATCTGCCTTCCACTCGTCGTAGGAGTGGTGGCAAGGCGCGCAACTTTCGGACCCCTCGACCCCCTGGAAGGTGAACCATTCATAGTCCAGGTTGTCGGTGGTATAGTGAGCCTTGAGGGTGATGGTCACCGGCTCCAGGCTGGGCCAGGCCGTGGCCCCACCGACATAGTAGCCCTCCGCCCAGGCGGTGATAGAGACCGGCTCCGTGAGGCTCAGGTCGGCCAGGGTGAAAGAGCCGCCGGCGGCGGAGGTTGTCTCGATCTCGGTGAGCTGGACGCGCACAGTGGCCCCCTTCACCGGGCCAGCGGCGTCGACGACCACCCCAGATAGGTCACCCGGCGACGGCACAACTTCCGGCACTGACGCAGCCGACATGGGTGTCGGTGACATGAGTGTCGGTGGCACGGGTGTCGGTGGCTCGGGCGTGGGGGGTGGCGCCTGGAGTGCCGATGCGGATGTACCATCCGTGGCCGTGGGCTGGACCGCGACAGGCGACGGCGCGGAGGTGGCGGCCGGCTCTCTCTCGACCAGAGCACAGCCCGAAACGGCGACAGCCATCAAGATAAGCACCAACCCCAAAAGCCAATGTACCTTCATCACGATCCTATCTAGTAGCCGGTACGGAATATGCTCAAGCCGCCGTCTCGGCGGCGAATCCGGCCCCGAGGAAGGGGCCTGGAGCATTTTCGCACCGATAACCATCTAGCCAGGCCGGTCCCCCAGGCCTAAACGATAGAGTAGGGATCGGCTGCATCGCGCAACCCATCACCCAAAAAGTTAAAGCCCAATACCGCCACCATGATAAAGATCATGGGACTCAGGATCCAGACGTGAGAGCCCAGCGTCTGCAGGCTGTTGGCCTCCTTCATCAGGAAGCCCCAGCTCGTCAGCGGCTCCTGGATGCCGATGCCCAGGAAGCTGAGAAAAGCCTCGGCCAGGATGATGCTGGGAACGGTCAGGGTCAGGACGACGATGATGTGGCTTAGCGAGTTGGGATAGAGATGGCGGAAGATGATTCGCTTGTCCGAAGCGCCCATCTCTTTGGCGGCCAGGATAAAGTCGGTTTCACGAAAGCTCATGATCTGGCCCCGTACCTGCCGGGTCAACTGGGTCCAACCCAGCAGGGCGAAAATCAGGGCCATCACCACAAAGACGGCCAGCGGCTGCCAGGTTTTGGGCACGATGGCGGCCAGGGCCATCCACAGCGCCAATTGGGGAAACGATTGCACAAACTCGGTAAAGCGCTGCAGGGCCAGGTCGGTGGTTCCGCCATAGTAGCCCGATATGACGCCCAGCACCGAGCCCACGGCCACGCTGATCAGGGTGGCAAACAGGCTCAGCGAGAGCGAGATACGGCCCGCAAGGCAGGACCGGCCCCATAGGTCCCGGCCAAACTTGTCGGTGCCCAGGATATAGACCGTCCCCCCCTCCTCGACGTCGTAGAGATGGAGGCTCATCGGGATAAAGCCCAGCACCTTGTAGTCCCAGGTGTTGACCATGAACTTGAGAAAGAACTTCTGGCTTGTATCCTCGGTCCACTCCGGGGCAAAGGTCTCGGGATCGAGCTCCAGCACCAGGTTATAGACAAAGGGACGCAGGTGGAACTTGCCCTCTGCATCCACGAAATGAATGCGCTGGGGCGGGGTATAGGTGGCCTCCATGGTGAGGACACGCGGGTCGGTCGGTGAGAAAAAGTCAGAAAAGATGGCCAGGATAGCCAACATGATGACCATCAGGCCGCCGACAATGGCGGGCCTACTTTTGCGGAACCTGCGCCACACAAGCTGGAAGTAGCTTTCGTGCCTCTCGTCTTCCGCTGAGCTGGCAAAGGTGCTCACTGAATCCATAGCGTGACTCCCATCAGTTGCTGCCACTTGCTAGGCGTAACGGATGCGCGGGTCCAGGATGCTCAGGCCGATGTCGGCGATCAGATTGCCGATGACCAATAAGACACTGTAGATGAGCAGCAGGCTCCCGGTGATATAGATATCCTTCTGGATGATCGAATTGTAGAATAGCGGACCCAGCGTGGGAATGCTCAGCACGATGGCCACCTCCAGCTCACCCTGCAGCATGTAGGGCAGGACGGTCCCCTGGTACATGATGATGGCGTGCAGGGCGTTGGGCACGGCGTGTTTGTTCATCACCCTGGATTCGGTCAGGCCTTTCGAGCGGGCCGTGGTCACATACTGGGCATTGAGCACATCCAGCAGGTTGCCGCGCATGATGCGCATGTTGGCCGCCACACCGCCCAGGCCGGCAATCAGCACCACCGGCCAGATGTGCTGGACAAAGTTCACAAGTTTCGCCCAGGACCAGGGAGCCAGCACATACTCTGGCGAAAAGAAAGAGCTGACGTGCTGTTGCCCCATGCTAAAGACAAGCCAGTACATGATGATCAGCGTCAGGGCAAAGCGGGGCGCCGAGGTCATAAAAAAAGCCGCCAGGGCCGCCGTATTGTCGGCCAGGCTGTATTGCCGTGGCGCCACATAGATTCCGATCCCAATCCCCACCACTGAGGAGATGGCGTGAGCCAGGACGGCCACAAGCAGCGTGCGCGGCAAGCGTTCCAAGATCAGCTCGGTAACCTCTTTGCCGCCGTAGGCCATGGCCGGCCCAAAATCCCCCTGGGTGACAATGCCTTTGGCCCAATTGAAGTAGCGCTCGTGGAGCGGCCCTGTCAGACCATAGCGCTCGCGGACCACCTCGCCCGCCTTTTCAGCTTCCGCCGCGGACAGGCCACCTAACTGGATCAGCCGCATCTCATAGGCCGACACAAAGTCTCCAGGCGACAGCTCGATGACCAGAAAGGAGACAAAGCTGACGCCAATGACGGCCACGATGGCGAACAGCACCCTGCGCATCAAATAGTTGAGCATAGATCCATCCTCTGCTCTCGCAGGCGAACCGCCTGCGCCCCAAGTGTTATGCCTTGACCTGAGAGGCACTGGCGCCCCCCAGGAGAATCATAGCCTGGACCAGGCGCCAGGCACGGCACACGGGCCGGCGGCACCTGGTCCGACGATGTAGGGGCGCCGGGATACGCCCGGCGCCCCTACCTATGCCGGCCGGCCTATTGGCCGTAGTTCGGGATCTCGTTCGGCCGGATCTGCTCAAGCTGGTCCTCGGGCGCCACCCACACCTGGTCGGGCTGGGCGTTGGCCCAGGTCCACTGGTAAAGGAAGGTCGGCGTGCCGACGGGCACGTTCTTGAATCGCTTGGCCAGGGCCAGCCCATAGCTGCCGATGACAACGCCGATGTTATAGACGTTCTCGGTAAAGATCCGGTTGAACTCGAACATCAGCTCTAGGCGCTTCTCGTTGTCGGGCTCCAGGGCGAAGGCCTGGGCGAGGTCGACGAGCTCCTGCTCGAAGGGCTGCAGGTCGCGCTCGCCAGCGTCGGCCCGGTGCCATTCCGGTCGCTCGTCGCGGACCGGAGCGATCTCGTCGGCCCGGGTAAAGGGCACCGCCCACTCCTGGTCGCCGCGGAAGACGTGCATCTCCCAGTCACCGACTAGCTTGGCCTCGCGGTCGGCGGCCGAGGTCATCGGTCGCAGGTTGACCTGGATACCCACCTCGCCCAACAGGGCCACCAAAGCCTCGGCGATCTCGACCGAGGCCTGCTGGTCCTCGTTGGCCGTCAGCGAGAGCACCAGGTCCTCGCCGGCCAGGGCACCGTCGGTCCAGTTCAAGATGCCGTTGCCGTCGGTGTCCTCAAAGCCCAGATCGGCCAGCAGGGTCATGGCGGTGTCAGGGGCGTAGGGGTAGTAGACGACCGACTCTTTCTGATAGTAGGGGCTGCCGGGGAAGAGACCGCCGGGCCAGGCGCGCAAGAAGGGTCCGCGCACCACGGCCTGGGACACGCCGTCGCGGTCGATAGACTGGCTGAGGGCGCGGCGGAAGTTCACATTGCGGAACAGCTCCCGCAGGGCCGCGTCGCGCTCGTCCTCTACCCCCAGTGTCGCCGACTGGTTGACCTGCAGGTAGTAGCCCAGCGTTTCGGGTCCCCACTCCACGTAAAAGTGGGCGTCGGGCTCGGCCTGGCGCTTCATGGTCTCGATAAAGGTGCCCGGGTTCTCCAGGTTGGAGTGGTCGATACTGCCAGCCATCGTGCCCAGGGTGCGGCCCACGCCACTGGTGCCCTTTTCAAAGACAACTTCGTCCAGGTAGGGGAGTTGCTTGCCCGCCTCATCCACCTTCCAGTAGAAGGGATTGCGGCGCAGAACCATCAGTTCGTCGGTCACATACTCCACAGCCACAAAGGGCCCCATGGTCACCGGCGGCAGCCTGTCAATGGGCCAGGCGTTCTGGAAACTCTCATAGTCGGCGTCGGCGTTGAAGGCGGGGTGATACTGCGCCCAGATATGCTCAGGCACCACGTAAAAGTCGTATTCGTCCATGGCGAACAACTTCTGTACCGGCTTTGCCACAGGGAAAGTCCACTTGAGGGTATAGTCGTCGAGGGCCTCCAGGGTGATGTCCTGGCCATCGATCTGCCACGTAGTGCGCGACGTGGAAGAGTTGACGTTCTCGTCCAGGATGATGTGCTCCCAGGTGAACATGACGTCCTCGGTGTCAAAGTCCTCGCCGTCGGACCACTTGGCGCCCTCGATGATGTTCATGGTCAGCTCCAGGCCATCATCCGACCACTCCCAATCGGTGGCCAGGTTGGGGAATGGCTCGACGGCGTCACTTCGCAGGAAGATAGGCCCGCTTTTA
>JASFHU010000298.1:0-5958 GCA_050123055.1 Anaerolineae bacterium | reverse complement strand
GCCTCCGAGCCAGCAGGTGCCCAGGCCGAGGCCGGTGGCAAAGAGGATGATGCGCTCCATCAGGTAGCCATAGTCCTCCATGTCCCCGTCGGAGGTTTTGATGGCACCGATGAGAAAGGCGGTCGCACCCCTGATGAAACCGTAGGTGCCCAGGCCTTTGAGGGCGGCGCGATCCTCGGCTGTGGCCGCGGCGAGCTCGAAACGTGCCCCGTTGCCAAAGGGTCCGGTGGTGGTGGAGGCGATAAAGCTGGACAGCCGCTGCCGTAACTCATCCTGGATGGGGCGGTCCTCGTAGGTGCGGCAGGAGTAGCGGGCCCTGATGATATCGACGATCGGTTTGCCAAGTTCCATGACTGACTCTCAGGCGGGTAGTGAGTTCCCGTAGGATTCGATTTGCATGACCCGGTTGACAGGTGCTGGCGATGTGGTAGGATAGGGTATGCCGTGCTGGTACCCGTTATAGGGTCAAATGCTGATTTTGTCAAGTGGTGAGGATCACATTGGGGTGGCAGGTGGGGAGGGGTTCTATGGCTGACTATGAGGTCTATCTAGAGATAGCGGATGATGGCAGGACGATGGCGCACGTCCTCGATCTGCCGGGCTGCAATGTGCGAGGGGCGACGCGGGAGGCCGTGCTGAGGGATCTGCCAGTGGCTATTGGGGCGTATCTCGCCTGGCTGGGCAGGCATGGGGAGGCGAGTCGGCCTGACGATGAGCCGGTGGAGATCAGGGTGGCAGGGGAGGCGGCTGGGGAAGGGCCTTTTGATCCTGGGGACCGAGCGGCGTTGTTCCCGCCAGACCGGGAGCCGATAAGCCCGGAGGAGATGGAACGGTACTACCGCCTGATGGACTACAACCGTGACGATCTGCTGGCCATGGTTGGGAAGCCATCTGAGGAGTTGCTGGACTGGAGGCCCTTTCCCGGCGCCTACAACCTGCGGCGCGTGCTGAGGCATGTGGGCAATGGCGATCAGTGGTATGTGTCGCGGATCGTGCCGGTGGAGACGCTGCCGCCGGAATGGGAAGACGACGAAGGCATGGCGCCCTTTGCCTATTTGGAGATGTCTCGACGGACGGCGATTGACCGGCTGCGGCAACTGACCCCCGAGGAACGGAGCGGCGTCTTCTATCCAACGGCCTGGACCGACCATCCTGATGAGCCGTGGACGGCGCGGAAGGTGCTGCGCCGTGCGCTGGAGCACGAGCGGGAGCACACGGGCCAGGCTCGGGAGGTCCTGGCGGCGCGGCGCCGGTGGATTCTGGCCCGGATGGCCGCTGAGCGGGCTGGGCTGCTGTCCTCGCTTCTGGGCCTGGGTGAGGCGACGCTGACTGAGGCGCGTGTGGGTGGCGAGTGGACGGTGAAAGATGTACTGGCCCATATCGCTGCCTGGGATCGCTGGGAGCAGCGGAACATGCGGGCCTTGGTGGCCGGGGAGGCGCCAGTTCTAGCGGCGACGGAAGATATTGAGAGGATGAATGCCGGTTTTGTGGATGCGTGGCGCCAGCAAGGGCTGGACGCGGTCGTGGACGAGTTGCAGGAGGCGCGGGGGGACTGGGTTGGCTGGCTGGAGAGCCTGCCAGAGGAGGTATTTTACGCACCGCACACCTTCGACGGCAATGACTGGTCGTTCAGTGGCCTCCTGCGGCTATACTGGGAACATGATGCCGAACACCGGGTGCAGATAAGGGCCTGGCGCGAAGCGGAAGGTCTGAGAGGGGTGTCTGGCACCAAGTCGATCATGGTGGCCAGCCTGGAGGCCGCACGGGCGGACCTGTTGAGGGCCGCGGCCCTGGTGCCGATCGAGGGGCGGGACTCGTGGCCGGTGTGCGGTGAGTGGACGCTGAAGGATGTGCTGGGGCACGTGGCCGACTGGGAGGCGTTTGCTATCGAGGGAGTGCGCATGATGGCGGCCGGCCAGGAACCCGATGTCGAGCCCGTCGACGATATCGAGGCCTGGAACCGGGACCATGCCGAGGCGCGGCGCGAGCAACCGTGGGATGAGGTATGGGACGACCTGCACCGGATGCGGCGGACGCTGATGGAGGTCCTGAGGGGGGTGGACGAGAGTCTACTGGCGCCGAGCTTCCCTTTTCCCTGGGGTGTGGAGGGCACGCCCTACGACTGGCTGAGCGTCTTTGTGGGGCACGACCGCGAGCATGCGCGCGATTTCGACCTTGGGGGAGGCGGCTGAGGGATGGCAGAGCTTTTGAAGGCGGACGTCGTGGTGGTGGGTGCTGGCAGCAGTGGGTGCTACTTTGCCTGGCGGCTCGGCCAGGCTGGGTACCGGACTATTGTCCTGGAGAAGCAGCCCCTGGAGCAGGTGGGCCAGCGGATCGACATTTTCCACATGGATGAGGTCCGGTTTGATGAATTTGATCTGCCACACCCGACGGGGGAGGAGTTGGTGGGCCACTATGCCACGGGGCTGGCCTGGTCGCCGGACCTGGAGGTGCAGAACGAGGTCCGCTATGCTTTCTATGTGATGGACAAGCCGGCCTTTCACCAGAGGATGCACGACTACGTGCGGGAGGTGGGAGGCGAGATCCTGGAGGAAACCGAGGTTTGGGCCCCAATCGTGGAGGAGGGGTTCGTGATCGGCGTGCAAGCGCGGAGGGGCGAGGAGTCGCTGGAGATCCGGGGCAGGCTGGTGATCGACGCTTCGGGGATCGATGGGGTGGTGCGGACACAGCTACCTGCCGAGCTGGGAGTCGAGACGGACTCTATCTCGGCTGAGGATGCATTGTACGTGTGCCTGGAGTTCAGGGACGAGGTGGGTGAGGGTAAACCAACGGGGCTGAATTTCTATCCATACCACAAGGCGTTCTGGAATCCGAGCCGGGGCAAGAGTGTGATCCTGGGCATTGGCCAACCTGGGAGCTATGAGAACGCCTGGGAGATGCACCGGCAGTGGCGGGAGGAGTATTTCGGGGATCCTGGCCGGGTGATCAAACAGACACAGGGCAGGACGCCGTACCGCCGCTCGCCGTATTCGATGGTGGGCAACGGGTTCATGGTGATGGGCGACGCGGCTTTTCAGACCAAGCCATTCTCAGGGGAAGGGGTGACCTCTTCCTTCAGAGCCTGCCAGATAGCGGCGGAGGTGGCGGTGGAAGGGCTGGGACAAGGGGATGTGAGCCGGGAGAGACTTTGGCCGTATAACGTGCGCTACTTTCGGGGGCAGGGGGCCAAGTTCGCCTCGCTCTTTGTGCAGCTCCCGGCCGCGGCTGAGCTGTCGCGGCGCGAGGTGGATTATCTCTTTCACAGTGACCTGATCTTTAGCAGTGATGATTTCGAACAGATGAATCTCCACTATGCGACAGAGATGGACCTGGGCAAGACGGTGTCGATGGGGGCAAAGCTGCTGCGAGGTGTCGTCAGCGGGCGCTTTTCGTGGGAAAGTTTCAGGCGACTGCTGGAGGTTTCGGGCAGGGCAGGCAAGATCCGGGCGCTGTACGAGCGGTTCCCTGAGAATCCGGCAGAGTTCGAAGCGTGGGTGGCGGAAGCCAGACCGCTTTGGGGAGAGAGCTAGCATGAATCGGTGGAGGGAAGGATGATGAGTCATACCAAGTGGTATTTGCCCGAAGATCGATATTTCGATCCGGATCCGGCGCAGCGACGCATCGCAAGCGAGCTCTATGAGTCGGTGACCGAGCTGCCTCTGGTGTGTCCCCACGGGCACGTGGATCCAGGACTACTGGCCGATGAAGGGGCTACCTTTGGCACGCCAGCGGACCTGTTGATCGTCCCGGATCACTATGTGTTTCGGATGCTCTATTCGCAGGGCGTGCCCATGGAGGCGATGGGGGTGCCACGCATCGACGGCGGTCCTGTGGAGCGGGATCATCGCAAGATCTGGCAGACGGTGGCCGATCACTTTTACCTATTTCGGGGGACGCCCAGCGGGATATGGCTGGCGAACGAGTTGCGGGATGTTTTTGGCGTCGAGGAGAAGCTGGACGGCGAGACGGCGCAGACGATCTATGACCAGATCGAGGCCAAGCTGGCGAGGTCCGAGTTCCGGCCGCGGGCGCTGTTCGAGCGCTTTAACATCGAGGTGCTGTGCACGACGGACGCAGCCAGCGATCGATTGCAGCACCACCAGGCGATGCGGGCTTCGGGCTGGACGGGGGACGTGCGGCCTACGTTTCGCCCCGACGCGGTGGTAAACCTGACGGCGCCCGGCTGGCGGGAGAACGTTGATGCGCTGAGCGATGCCAGCGGGACGTCAGTGCAATCGTACGCTACGTTGGTCCAGGTGTTGGAGGAGCGACGGGGATTCTTCAAAGAGATGGGGGCGGTGGCCACTGACCACTCGGCGCAATCGGGGTATACGGCAGAGTTGACGGCCGAGGAAGCGGAGACGATCTTTGGACGGGCGCTGCGGGGACAGGTAACGGCTGAGGACGCGCGCCGTTTCACAGGGCATATGATGATGGAGTTCGCGCGGATGAGCATCGAGGATGGCCTGGTGATGCAGTTTCACGTGGGTTCAGTGCGGAACCACAACTGGCCGGTCTATGAGCGGTTCGGCCCGGACAGTGGGTGTGATATCCCGCAACGGTCTGAATTTACGCTCAACTTGCAGCCTCTGCTCAACCGGTACGGAAACGATCCGCGGTTGAGGCTGATCCTGTTTACGCTGGATGAGACGGTTTACTCGCGGGAGCTGGCTCCACTGGCGGGGCATTATCCGGCGGTGCGACTGGGGCCACCCTGGTGGTTCCATGACAGTGTGAACGGCGTGCAGCGCTACTTTGAGGGCGTTATGGAGACGGCGGGGCTGCACAACACGGTGGGCTTTAACGACGATACGCGGGCCTTTCCTTCTATCCCGGCGCGGCATGACCTGTGGCGACGGGCGGCGAGCAACTGGATCGCAGGGCTGGTGGTGCGGGGCATCGTGGACATGGACGATGCTGGTGAGATGATCCTGGATCTGGCATACCGGCTGGCCAAGAAGGCGTATCGGTTCGAAGGGTAGTAGTATTTGGTGAGCGGAGGCTCCTTCGACAAGCTCAGGATGCCTCCGCGAGCACCCTGAGCCCGTCGAAGGGTGCTCGCTCCGGCTGTTCGTATTGGGCGATAACTGCTTGGTGAAGTCAGGTGCGCTTGTCCCAGGAGTATGTGTTTCGCTCTTGACAGCCAGGGGGTGGTGTGATAGAATGGCTGTTAGCGCTAACGTTAGCGCTAACAGCTTTTTTTTGGGAGATGGGTCTGTGTCGGAACGGGCGACGATGGCAGACGTCGCTCGCGAGGCCGGCGTGTCTTCGATGACGGTTTCGCGGGTGATCAATCACAAGGGGGAGGTCAGCGAGGCGACTCGCGAGCGGGTGCTGGCGGTGATCGAGGAGTTGGGTTACCGGCCGAGCGGCATCGCTCGCGGGCTGGCTACGCAGCGCACGGGCACGCTGGGCCTGGTGGTGCCAGACGTGGCTAATCCCTTCTTTGCCGACGTGGTGCGGGGCGTGGAGCATGGGGCGTACGCGGAAGGATACAACGTCTTCCTGTGCAACACGGAGGAGGATCCAGAGCGGGAGCTGGCGGTACTCAAGTCGTTGGAGGAGAAGCGGGTCGACGGCCTGGTGCTGTGTAGCTCGCGGCTCGACGAGGCCGAGTTGCGGGCCGTTGTAGCCCGGCATCGGCGGGTGGTGCTGGTCAACCGGCTGCTGGAGGGGGATAGCGTGGGCTCGGTGCTGATCAATGATGAGATGGGTGGACGATTGGCGACTCGACTGTTGATCGAGGCTGGGCACCGGACGATCGGTTACCTGAGCGGTCCCGCGGTCTCTCACAGCGGCCGGCAGCGGGCAATGGGGTACCGGACTGCACTGGAGGAGGCTGGCGTGGACTCTGATGACTCTTGGGTTCGCCACTGCCCCCCCATGGTGGCGGGCGGGCAGGAGGTTGCGCAGGACATGCTGATCACACGGCCTGAAATCTCGGCCCTGTTCTGCTAC
>JASFHU010000297.1:0-5961 GCA_050123055.1 Anaerolineae bacterium | reverse complement strand
CAGCCCGGTGTCCTGGGCTTACTGCAATGAAAAGACGTATGTGAAGGAGGTTTGATTCGATGGAAAACGAGACGTTTGGGACGGTCAAGTGGTTCAGCAGAATGAAAGGTTGGGGCTTTATCGAGCCCGATGGTGGGGACAGGGATGTTTTCGTGCACTATGAGAACATCGTGGGCGAAGGTTTTCGAAATCTGGAGACCGGCGAGCGCGTTCGCTTCCGAATTGAAGACACGCCAAAAGGCCCCAAGGCAATCGAGGTCTCTGCTGTGGAGGCTTCTGTGGCCGCCTAGCCCAGAACATGCTCTCTCAGCCCCGGCGGATGGATCGCCGGGGCTTTTTCTATGTTTCAGTGGCAAGTGGCCTTGGCTCAAGATCCTCGCTTGACGGTTTCCCCGATTCTGTGGTATAATGTTCCTGTCGCTACTACATCGATCAACTTTCCCGGTATGAGCCCACCTTCACCTGAAGAGGCATCGTGCAAAGGCAAAGGAGATCGCAATGGCTATCATTCAGTCCAACTCTCCGACAGACCTGTTGGCTGCAGTCACGGGATTGGGCAGCGAGAAGCGGGTCATGGTCTGCTATCAATGCGGTACCTGCTCAGGCTCGTGCCCCACCGCCCCCGCCATGGACTATAACCCGCGAAGCATCCTGCACATGCTTCGCCTTGGATTGGGCGAGCGGGTGCTCAAGAGCGATGCGATCTGGCTCTGTACCTCTTGCTACTCGTGCACGGCACGCTGCCCCCGCGAGATCAAGATCACCGATGCCATGATTGGGTTGCGCCAACTGGCCGTCGACCAAGGGCTCGACATACCCCCGGGCATGGTCAGCCTACGTGACACCGTAACAAGCCACTACAATATCTCCGGCGACGACAATGCAACCCGCCTAATCTGGTGCGAGAACCTGGAGGAAGATACCCTAACCTTCAGGGACAAGCGCCAGGCTGAGGTTGTGTTTTACGTTGGTTGCGTCGCCTCCTTCTACCCGATGGTCTATGGCATTCCCCAGGCTATGGTCCAGGTGATGGAGCGAGCCGCCGTGGACTTTGCCACCTTGGGCGGCGAAGAGTGGTGCTGCGGCTATCCCCTCTTCACGGCCGGGATGGAGGCACCGGTCGCCGAACTCATGGCTCACAACGTGGACCGCGTTCGCCAAATGGGTGCCAAGATGCTGGTGACGACCTGCCCCTCCTGCCATTACACATGGTCACATTTGTACCCACTCTATGATTCTTCCCCCCTTGGGTTTGAAGTGTTTCACGCCAGCCAGTATCTGGCCAGACTGATGGAGGAACGGCAACTCAAGTTGGGGAGCTTTGAACAGGCGGTGACCTACCATGACCCTTGCGACCTTGGGCGTAAGAGCGGGATTTACGACCCACCCCGGCAGGTCATCGAAGGCATTCCTGGCATCGAGTTCCGTGAGATGGACGCCACCCGCCAAGAGGCCCTTTGCTGTGGCGGCGGTGGTGACGTGCAGATTGTGGACCAAAACGTGACCGCCGACGTTGCCAACCGGCGGCTGAGCCAAGCTCAGCAGACCGGCGCCCGCGTGATCCTCTCCGCTTGCCAGCAGTGCAAGCGGACGCTGATGGCTGCCACCCGCCGGCAGAGGGTTCGCGTGCGGGTGATGGACCTCGCAGAGCTGGTTTGGAGGGTAATGGAGGATTGATGCGGTATCCTCCGAGCAGGTGACAAACCGCGGAATCTGGACGTTCAGAGCAGATAGGCCGGAGCTAGAAGGGAAACCCTGGTCATGAAGATCGGTGTCTATGTTTGCTACTGCGGTTCCAACATCGCTGCAACGGTGGATGTAGAGGCGGTGGCCGAGTATGCCAGAGGGCTGGAAGGTGTGTTTGTGGCACGTACCAACAAATACACCTGTTCTGACCCCGGCCAGGAGACGATCCGTCACGACATCTGCGAGTATGGGGTGGACCGGGTGGTAGTGGCCGCCTGCTCGCCCCGCATGCACGAGCGCACTTTCCGGGGCACACTCCAGGCAGTGGGCCTGAATCCCTACTTTTTGGAGGTGGCCAACCTCCGCGAGCACTGCTCCTGGGTGCACACCGATCTGCCCATCGCCACCGCCAAGGCCCGGGACTTGATCCGGGCCGCGGTGGAGCGGGTGCGCCTGCACGAGCCACTCCAGCCTCGCCAGGAGCCGGTGACGCGGGCTGCGATGGTGGTTGGTGGAGGCATTGCTGGAATACAGGCCGCATTGGATATTGCCAACTGCGGCTATCCCGTCTACCTGGTTGAAAGGCAACCCTCCATCGGCGGGCACATGGCCCAACTGGACAAGACCTTTCCCACTCTCGATTGCTCGGCCTGCATTCTCACGCCCAAGATGGTCGACCTCTCCGCCCATCCCAATGTGCACCTGATGGACTACAGCGAGGTGGACAGAGTGGAGGGCTATGTCGGCAACTTTCGGGTTACTCTCCGGCGCAAGCCACGCTTTGTAGATCTGGCGCGATGCACCGGTTGTGGCTCCTGCGCTGAGGTCTGCCCCCGCGAGCTTCCAGATGAGTTTGATCTTGGGCTATCCAACCGCAAGGTGATCTACCGGCCCTTCCCCCAGGCGGTGCCCAATGCCTTTGTCATCGACAAGGTGGGTATCGCCCCCTGCCAGGATGCCTGCCCGGCGGGTCAGCATGCCCAGGGCTACATATCCTACATCCGCGAGGGACAGTTTGAGGAGGCACTGCGCATCATCCGCGAGGACAATCCTTTTGCCAGTGTCTGCGGGCGCACCTGCCACCATCCCTGTGAGGGACGCTGCAACCGCCGGCTGGTGGACAAGCCGATCTCGATCATGGAGCTGAAGCGTTTCGTGGTGGATCATGTCTATGCCCGAGGCCTGCCCCGCCCTATCGAGCCTGTGCCCCAGACGCGTGAGGAACGGGTAGCCGTGGTAGGTTCGGGCCCAGCCGGTATGACAGCGGCTCAGAATCTGGTCAAAAAGGGCTATGGAGTGACCGTCTTTGAGGCTCTGCCCGTCGCCGGAGGCATGATGCGCACCGGCATCCCGGAACATCGCCTGCCGAAGGGCATCCTGCAGCGCGACATCGACGACATCCTGGCCCTGGGCGTGGAGCTGCGGCTGAACAGCCCCGTTCGCAGGCCGGCGGAGTTGCTGGCGGCAAAGGGCGGCAAATACGACGCCGTCTATCTGGCCACGGGTGTAAGTCAGGCCACACGCCTGGGTATCGAGGGCGAAGATCTGGAGGGCGTGCTGTCGGCAGTCCCCTTCCTCCGGCAAGTGAACCTGGGACGAAGGGTCCAGATCGGCAAGCGGGTCGCGGTTGTGGGAGGCGGTATCACCGCCGTGGACGCGGCCACCACGGCCCTACGCATGGGAGCCGAGGAGGTCAGCCTAGTCTACCGCCGCTCGCGGGGTGAGATCCCGGCCTACCCGTGGGAATTGGACGAGGCCGAGTCGGAGGGCATCCAGTTGGTGCTCAACACGGTCGGCACACGCATCCTGGGTGAGGATGGGCGCGTCGCCGGCATGGAGTGCGCCCGAACCCGACAGCTCAGCCGCATCGACAAGAGCGGCAAGCGGGTCGTCGTTCCTGAACCAGGGACTGAGTTCGTGATGAAGGTGGACACCGTGATCCGGGCCATTGGCCAGTTCTCTGATTTGGTATTCCTGGAGGAACCGTTCGACACGATGATCGGCGACCACGATACGTTGGCCACAGAGATCCCGGGCCTCTTTGCCGGTCGCGGCGTGATCCCCGGCGCGGGATTCGTGATCAATGCTGTTGCCCTGGGCCACGAGGCTTCACGGTCCATAGACCGCTACCTTCAGGGCGAGCCACTCCACCAGCCGGCCCCCAACAAGCGCCCGGTGGAAAAATGGACCCGGGAGGAGGCCAAGACCAAGGTTCGGTTGGGGGCCATCACCCCCGCACCCCGCCAGGAGCCAGCCCGTCTTCCTCTGGAGGAGCGGGTGCGCACTTTTAAAGAGATCGTATTACCCCTGACAGATGAGCAGGCGGTGGCCGAAGCCTCTCGCTGCCTCGACTGCGGCATCTGCTCCGAATGCTATCGCTGTGTTTGGGCCTGCGAGCGTGAAGCCATCGACCACAATATGCAGGAGCGAATGGAAGAGATCGAGGTTGGGGCCATCATTATGGCCACGGGGTTTGAACTGTACGACGCTCGCAACATGCCCCAGTACGGCTACGGGCGGCTTGAGGAGGTCTATACCGCGCTGGAGGTCGAGCGGCTGGTTAACGCCAGCGGGCCGACCGATGGCGAGGTGCTTCTGAAAGACGGCCGCAAACCCGAGGCCGTCGCCGTGCTGCATTGCATCGGCAGCCGGGACCGGCAGCACAACGCCTACTGTTCCCGTGTGTGCTGCATGTACTCGATGAAGCTGGCCCACCTGATCCAGGAAAAGACCAATGCCCAGGTCTACGAGTTCTATTTCGACATCACCGCCTTTGGCAAGGGCTACGCCGAGTTCTACGAACGGGTACAGGAAGAGGGGATCATCTTTGTGCGTGGCAAGGGGGCCGAGGTAGAAAGATCGAGCGATGGCCGGTTGATCGTGCGCGCAGAGGAGACGCTCCTGGGCGAGATCATCGAGATTCCGGTGGACATGGTCGTCCTGGCCACGGCTATGGTGCCCACTGCTGACGTCGAGCAGATGGCTCAACTCTTCCACGTCACGCGCAGCGAGGATGGCTTTTTGCTAGAGGCCCACCCCAAGCTACGTCCTGTGGAGACAGCCATGGACGGCGTCTTTTTGGCCGGCGCCTGCCAGGCTCCCAAGGACATCCCCGACACTGTGGCCCAGGCCAGCGGCGCGGCGGTCCAGGCTGTGGCGCTCCTGAATCGGGGGCAGGTCGAGATCGAGCCCATGACGGCCGAGGTATTGGCAATGCGCTGCGTTGCCTGCGGCTTGTGCGTTGAGGTCTGCCCTGCGGGGGCCGTGGAGATGGTTGAGGTTCGAGGGCAACGACGAGCAGAGATCAACCCCGCGCTGTGCAAGGGTTGTGGTCTGTGCGTGGCTGGCTGCCGGGGTGGGGCGATTACATTGCACGGGTTCACGGACCAGCAGTTGCTGCGACAGTTGACGGCGCTGTTGCGACCAACAGAGCTGGTACTGTCCAGAAGTGCGGAGGAAGTGAATGTCGTCCTCTGAGGCTGGTACCGCAAAGCACACAGCTACCCCACTCCTGTTCCGTTGGCTGGGAACGGCAGGAATCGAGCTTGTGTTGCCTGATCTGGTGATCGTGATCGATCCCTACCTAAGCCGTGTTCCGGCCTGGAAACTGTGGCTGGGTCGCGTCACTCCGGACCGTACGCTGATCGCAGAAAGGATCCAGCGCTGCGACCTGTTACTCGTCACCCACGCACACTTTGATCACATCATGGATGTGCCCGAGATCGTCCGCAACACCGGGGCCGTGGCAGCGGGATCGCCGAACAGTTGCAAGTTGCTGGAGGCACTCGGTGTATCCCAGAACAAGATCCAAGAGGTGCATGGCGGCGACCAGATCTTTGTGGGCGAGGTAAGGATCGAGGTACGCCAGGCTAGGCATCCCAGGATCCCTGGATTCTCACCCGGGCCGCTGCAGCCGGATATCAGGCCGCCCCTGCGAGCCAGCAGCTACCGGATGGATCATTGCTACAGCTTTTTGATCTCGGCGAATAAAACCCGGCTGCTGACGGATCCTGGAACACGACCAGGCGATGCAACGGCCGCCGACGTGCTGTTTGTCCATCCAGGGAAGGACAGAGACTACTACAAGTCGCTGCTTCGGTTGGTGAAACCCAGGGTCACGATTCCGGTTCACTGGGACGATTTCTTCCGTCCCCTGTCAGAGCCACTCCGCCCCTACTGGAAGCCACCGGAGCTGGCCTTCCCTCCATTGCAGCGCATCGATCTCGAGGAGTTCAAGCAGACAGTTCTGATGACTATCCCAAGCGGTCGCGTTCT
>JASFHU010000296.1:0-5967 GCA_050123055.1 Anaerolineae bacterium | reverse complement strand
GCGATGGGTGCTGGTGATCAGGTCGTCGTCTCGGAGCATTGAAACGGCGCCCACCGCCACCGCTTCCTGTCCGGCGTAGAGGTGCGACGCCCCCTTGATGATGTTGCGCCCGAGCAGGTCGTAGACCCGGTCTTCGAACAGGCGAATCTCCCACATCTGGCGCAGCAGATCCAGGGCCTTTTCCTTGTTGAGGCCGTGAGCCTCAAGGGGATTGCTTGCAGTTTTCTCTGACATGTCCTCTCCTGAATCGGAATCTCTTCGGTATATGCGTTTATTGGATTGCTTTCAACTCCAGGTATCGCTGGTATGCCTCGTCCCAGGGGGCCGGATTGGCGGGTTCGTAGGTCTCGACCCTGAACGACCGGCGAACCAGGGCACGGCCTTCGGCGAGGTTGGCGATGTGGCCAAGAGCTAGGGCCTGGACCAGGATATTGCCGATGGCTGTCGCCTCAACGGGACCGGACACGACCGTGCGACCGGTCCCGTCGGCCGCGAACTGGTTCAGGAGCCTGTTCTGGGAGCCGCCGCCAAAGATGTGGATGGTGGGTAGTTGGCGTCCCACGATCTCGTCCAGTCGCTCGGCTACCCAGCGGTACTCCAAGGCCAGGCTCTCCAGCGCGCAGCGGATGATCTCACCTTTGGTCTGGGGAACAGTCTGGCCTGTGTCGTGGCAGAATGCCTGGATGCGGGTGGGCATGTCTCCAGGCGGCAGGAAGCGGCTGTCGCTCAGTGAGACGAGTGGGCCAAAGGCTGGAGCCCCGGCGGCCATTTGGGTGAGGTCATCGTACGAGTAGGCCTGACCAGCCCGCTCCCAATCGCGGCGACACTCCTGCACCAGCCAGAGGCCCATGATGTTTTTCAGAAAGCGGAAGGTACCGTCCACGCCGCCCTCGTTGGTGAAATCGTAGGCAAGGCTCTGCGGGTTGATGATTGGTTCTGCGGCTTCTACACCCATCAGTGACCAGGTGCCAGAGCTGAGGTAGATATAGTCGCCGCCGGTGGTTGGTACCGCGGCCACGGCCGAGGCTGTATCGTGGGCGGCTGAGGCAACGACAGGGACCGGCCCGCTGTCTGTCTCTTCGGCCACCGACGCGCGCAGAGGCCCCAGAACCGTTCCAGGCGGGACGATCTTGCCAAAGATGTGGCCGGGGATTCCCAGCTTGTCCAGCAGGCCCCATGCCCAGTCGCCGGAGCGGGGATCGTAGCACTGGCTGGTGGTGGCGATGGTGAACTCGCTGGCCTTTGCCCCGCAGAGCCAAAAGTTGAACAGGTCCGGCATGAGTAGCAGGGTTCTGGCGGTGGTCAAGGCTGGGGCACCGGTTTTGACCATGGCCAGCAACTGGTAGAGGCTGTTGAGCTGCATGAACTGGATACCGGTTTGCCCATAGATCTCGGCGCGGGGTACGATCTCGAAGGCAGCTTTGAGCATGCCGTCGGTGCGGCTGTCGCGATAGTGGTAGGGATTGCCCAGCAACGAATCGTCGGCCGCCAGCAGCGCGAAATCCACCCCCCAGGTGTCCAGGCCGATGCTGCCCAGGTCCTTGCCGTAGGCCTTGGCCGCCAGCCTGAGACCATGCTTGATGTCGCTCCACAGGCGCAATACATCCCAGTGCAGGCTGTCGAGCACCTGCACGGGACCGTTGGGAAAGCGACGGATCTCTTCCAGGCGCAGCCGGTCACCGTCGAGGTGGCCGACAACGGCCCGCCCGCTCTCGGCGCCCAGGTCGAAGGTCAGGAATTTGAAGGTCTTGCCCATCTTGCCCTCCCTATCTCATCTCCTGCCCACCGGTCACGTTGATGGCCTGTCCTGTCATGTAACCAGACTGGTCGGAAGCCAGAAAGACGATGACGTTGGTCACGTCCTCGTAGGTGCAGCCGCGCTTCATGGGCACCTGATCGATGTACTTTTGGCGTACCTCGTCCTCGGTGATGCCCCATTTCTTGGCATACTGGGCATAGAGCGAGTCGACCCACAGTGGGGAGTCCAGGAGGTTGCCCGGACAGACGGCGTTGACGCGCACGCCGTACTCGGCTAGCTCGAGTCCCAGGCTTTGGGTCAGTCCAATGCCGCCGAACTTGCTGGCCGCATAGGCCGAATTCTTGTAGCTGCCCTTCTTGCCCGACTTGCTGTTGACCTGGATGATGACCCCACTTGCCTGCTGTTTCATCACTCTTGCAGCGTGCTTGGCGCAGAGAAAGTAACCGAATAGGTTCACGTCCATCACCAGCCGCCATCTGTCGGTGGGGAATTCGTCCACCGCCTCGGCGATGAGGACGCCGGCATTGGAGACGAGGATATCCAGCCTGCCGAATTCGTCGACGGCCCGCCGGACAACGTCTTCCACCTGCGCTTCGTCGGTGACGTCTACCGGCACCGCGATGGCGCGGCGATCGGTTTCGTGCTCGATCTCGGCTGCCGTGGCTAATGCTCCCTCGGCGTTGAGGTCGGCGACGATGACGTGGGCGCCCTCGCGGGCCAGCCGGTGGCAGATGGCCGCGCCAAGCCCCTGTGCACCACCAGTGACCAGGGCAATCCGATCCTGCAAGGTCTTGGTCATCACTACTTCCCCCTTTGACGAATAGATCTGGCATCCAGGGTGAACCGTGCTGTGCCAGGCGTGACGCGTGCCGGTTGGCAACCAGATGCGGGTGTCATGGCAGCATCAGCCTCAGAAATTCCTGTTCGGCCTCGATGGTCCACTCGCGACCGTGCGCCAGTCTGGCATAGACCGTGGGCAAGGTTTCCTCCAGATCGGGCAGCGAGGTGAGCGGCATCTCTTTGATCTGAGGAAAGATGACAATCTTGCCCGGGTAAACCGTGTCCTGTACGGCCTGCAGGCCATCCCGGACGGCACCCAGCGATCCGACGGCGGCTACCGAGCGGTTGGGTGACAACTGGCCCGACTCGGCCTGATGCAGCATCAGGCGCAGGTCGTCGATGGTGGAAGCCGAGTGGCCGATGACTCGCGTGTCCCTCAGATAGGCATCGCTCAGATCCAGCTCCACCAGCGTGCCACGCGCCACCCCGGCAAAAACGTTCATCACACCCCGCGGGGCGAGATAGGTAGCCGCATCGCCGATCACCGGGGGCACGGGCGCCAGCACAATGATGTCGTCAAAGCCCTGCTCTTTGAAGCGGGTCATGCCGGCTTGATATGCCTCTTTGTTCAGTGGATTGAGGCAGATCCACTCGATGCCCTTGGCCTCGGCTTCAGCGCCAAAGCTGGTACACAGGTCGTCCAGGCGCAGGTCACTGACGTCGGTGCAGACGATGGTCCCGGGCCCGTCGTGGGACTGTATGGCGCGTTGGACGTGCATTCTGCCCATCGGTCCGCCCGCGCCGACAAACCAGGCCCTGCCGCCGGGCTTGAGTGACGAGCGGACTGGCACCCGGTTGTAGGCGCTGGCGATGTCAGGACCCTGCCCGCCAACGTATACCCAGCGATTATAGTGCACCCGCCCGAGATCAACCGCCACCTTGCGCGCCAACGGTTTGTCGGCGATGAGGGCCATGATGCCGAAATCGGCCAGGTGGGGACTCACGGTCTCGATGAGATCAGCTTCGGCACCGAGCAGAATGATGTCGTCGACCGGGGTCACTGGTGGGGCGGCGAGGTCATCGGCCTGGATGATTGTTGTACCCAGTTTGGCTGCGCGCTCCTGGAGCCAGGCGGCGAAATCGGCTGGGACGTCTGTAAGCAGCAGCCGTTCGGGGTGTGAACCCTCGTCAAAGCCGCTGCCGATGGTGTAGGCCTCATCGCTATCTTGGGTGCCAATGATCCAGGTTGTGCCGCCTGGCTTGAGGCCGGTGCGGTATTCCAACTGGTAGGCGGCAATGACGCAGGCCCATGGCTCGGCCAGCGCTGCCTCGGCATAGCCTGTCTCCGCTTGAACGGGGATCAGGTAGTTGCCATCATCGCCGTTCAGGACCCGCTGGTCGATCACACCGTACTTGGACAGCCCACCCTGGATCTCGTAACCGTAGGCATAGCCGACGCCATCCACGAAAATATCGGCTTGGATGATAAAGCGCTGGCCGATCTGGTATTGGTCGCGCAGGTTATCGCCCACGCCGACAACGGTCATGCTGACCTCGTGTCCTAGCACCACAGGGTCCGCCTGCATGTCGCGGAAGATCCGGGGATGGTCCGGGCCGAGGCGGATGATTTTGATGTCAGAGAAGCACAGGCCGCAGGCGTCGTGGCGCACCAGCAGTTCGTCGGGTCCGCAGGCCGACATGGGGACCTCTATGGGTTGTCCGCTGGCGCCGAGGTTAACCAGGCCGGCACCGTATAGAGGCCAGAGTTGGTTCTTCGCCGGGAGCGGCCTGTTGGCACGGGCATAGTCCTCAAGTTTGTTGGGCATCAAAGTCCTCTCTCTCCAGGCTCACTCCGCGCCAGCGCGGAGTGCCTCGCTATCAACTTGGTGCATGTAACGCCTCCACGGCCTGGCTGCTGTGTGATAGAATCTCATCGGGTGATGATGCTGGATCGAGCCGGCCGAGCCGGGCGATGCTTTCCCTCCCGGCCGGGATCTGGTGTCCGATGCGGGTGTAGAAGGCGTTGCGTTCCCGGCGGGATGGCAGATGGTCCTGGGCCCATTCGCTCTGGTAGCCGAGCCCGAGGGCACGCTGCATGACGGTGTGACCATAGACAAAGTGAGCGCCATCGAGGAAGGCATGTCGCACGGGTGCCAGCTCGGGGGCATCAAACTCGTCCACCGGCTTCTGGCCAAAGCTGTTCATCTCGGTGCCGATGTTGAGAGGCAGGGCAAGCTCCTGGGCCAGCTCGACGATGCGATACAGGTTCTGTACCTTGAGGTGGCGCATCTCTGGGTCAGCGATGTCCCAGTTCCGGTCGGGGATAAGGTTCAGGGCGACAACGCCCTTGCCGACGAGGAAGTTCAGCCAGTTCTCAATGGCCTGCTCGGTCGCCGTGGTCCCGTCGAGCCAGGCGCCACAGGGCAGGGCTCCACAGGCGACGATCATCTCGTGGAAGGCGTCCAGCGAGGGGAACATGCCGGAGTCGGGCTGGACATACCCCACCCCGCCCCGTTTCATCAGTTTGGCACGGATGAGGTTTTGCAGGACCGGCGAATCCGGCATGATGGGCACCATCTCTTGGGGTGTCATCCCCAGCTTGCCAGCCCAGAAGGCGGCCGGATCGGGGACGGTTCGTTCCGCTACCTGCAGGTAGGCCATGACCATGTGCCGCTCGGTGGGGTGGCCGGCCGGGGTCAGGGGCAACACATCCCGTTCGTAGTCAACTGATACCGGGTCGAGGAAGGCGTTGACCCGCGAGAGGATTCCCTGGTTGCGCCGGGCGGCCCGCCGCCCCAGGTCAGCCAGGATTGGGGCCACGGTCTCTGGTACCTGGCTGGAGGTGAAGCCGATGCCCATGTGGTAACAGACACCTGGCTCGCCCGGCGAGTTGATCTCCTGGTTTGCATATTCGGGCACAAAGACCCGAGTTTCGATGCCGGCGCTGCCGCGCAGCCCCACCACCTGGCAGGCATCTAGAAACTCGTCCACGCCGTCCAATACGTCAAAGTCGACGATACCCATCAGCTTGAAGCCACGCCGCACCCCTAGCCAGGCCAGGGAGGTGGGTGAGTAGCCAAAGGCGTTGAAGGAGAAGAAGGTGTGGCAGTGCATGTTGGCGACCTCGACTCGTGGGGCTTTGGCTGCCGTGCCCTGCTGGGCCTGGGAGACGAGCGTCTGGAGTGCTTGCGTTCGGATGGCAGGATCGAAATCGTCCAGATTGCTCTCGAGTTGGGCTGTTTGTTTCATAGATACTGCCTCTATACCAGGGTGACCTCGATGCCGCGCTGCCGCAGATCGGTGACCATCTCAGCCGGCGCCGCTTCATCAGAGAAGACCCGGTCCAGTTGGGCCACGGAAGCTAGCGAGGCAAAGGTCACCTGGCCCCACTTGCTGCTGTCTACGATGGCGATGACCTCTTTGGAGCG
>JASFHU010000295.1:0-5988 GCA_050123055.1 Anaerolineae bacterium | reverse complement strand
TTGCGGGCGAGCTGATCAGGTAAGTGTTCTCCCTTTGGGGAGAGCTTTACCCCTACGATCACCCATCAAACTTGAGCCTTTGGCCCAGCCATGCTACAATAGCGGCGTGTGGACCATATCGAGCAGAGGGCGGAACAGATGAAGATCCTGGTTACCGGCGGCGCGGGGTTCGTCGCCTCTCACGTGGTGGATGCCTACCTGGACGGAGGCCACCAGGTGCTGGTCGTGGACAATCTGAGCACGGGGAGACGGAAACACGTCCACCCCAAGGCCCGGCTGGTAGAGATGGATCTCAACAATCCCGACCTGTTTGACCTCTTGGAGACAGAGAGACCGGAGGTGGTGAATCACCATGCGGCCAATGCCAGCGTGGCGGTATCGATCCGGGAGCCGGTCTTTGACGTCAGGCAGAATGTCTTGGGTACGATCAACCTGCTGGAGGCAGCGCGCCGGGCAGGCACGGGCAAGTTCATCTACATTTCTTCTGGCGGGGCTATGTATGGCAACCCAGAGTACCTGCCAATGGACGAGGCTCACCCAGCGAACCCCATCTCGCCCTACGCGCTTAGCAAGGACACGGGAGAACGCTACGTGCGCATCTACGGGCAGGAGCATGGCCTGTCCTGGACCAGCTTGCGCTACGCCAACGTCTACGGCCCGCGGCAGGACCCCTTTGGCGAGGCGGGGGTGATTTCGATCTTTTGCCAGAACCTGCTGGACGGCGTCGCACCGAGTATCCATTGGGATGGCGAGCAGACCCGCGACTTTGTCTACGTCGGCGATTGTGCCCGCGCCAACCTGCTTGCGCTAGAAGGGGGCGACGGACAGGCCTACAATGTTGGCACAGGGATGGGCACCAGCATCAACGCCCTATTTCAGACACTGAGGGAGGTAGCAGGCCAAGAATTGACCCCGCAGCGCGGTCCCCGCCGCCCGGGCGACGTGCGTCATTCCTACCTGGATTGCACCAAGATCGAGCAGGAGCTGGGCTGGCAGGCTGAGGTGAGTTTGTACGAAGGCCTGGCGCGAACCTGGCGGTATTTCACCGCCTAGGGCTTTGTCCGTAGAAAACGCGGTTCCTGATCGTGCGCTACTATAGCCTGGCGCATCGCGTGCCTGAAACGTCGGCTGTCGAGCCCAAGGCCCTGGCCGGGCTCTACGGACTGATCAGTCAGGTACCACTGGTGCGCACCACCCATCGCCGCTTTATCGCCGGTGCCTTGAGCCAGGGCGTGACGCGGGGTTGCGGGCTGGATCTGGGCACGGGTCCGGGCTATGTAGCCATGGAGATTGCCCGCCAGAGGCCGGGCCTGAAGATGGCAGGCCTCGACCTGGCAGCCCACATGGTCGAAAAGGCCAGCCACCGGCAGGCAGGGACCTGCCGGAACGGGTGTGGATCGTGGCTTCAAGGGGACGGGCACCGGCTTCCTTTTGGCAACGGGGCACTGGATCTGGTCGTCAGTTCCTTTGCCCTGCACCACTGGGACGAGCCGTTGTGCGTCCTGAACGAGATTGCGAGGGTACTGGCGCCCAAGGGCCGTTACTACCTCGCGGACGTCTGCCGAGAGGTGAACGCCTTCCAGCGGGCCTTTGCCTACGCCAGCATCCCGGTCGTCAGCCTGTTGTTTGGCAGCTATTGGGGCTACGGCGGATACTATGAATCTGTCCGGGCTGGATATACGCGCGACGAGGCACAGGCTTTGCTGGACCAATCGGCACTGCCACGGGCACAGGTGAGGCTCGAATCGACCTGGTTCGTGCCTATCTTGACCATCACCGGCGTGGAAAAGGATTGACATGGCACCATTCCTCACACATTTGGTCATCGGGGAGCGAGTCTGGGATGCCCTGGACAGGCAAAGGCCTGTCCAGGAGCGCTATGGCACGTTCCTCTTTGGCTGCCTGGCTCCCGATGTGGACAAGCTATGCGACGGCCTGGAGCAAAGCACCACGCACTTTGTGGGCAAGGACGAGGCCGGGACGTATGCGTGGCGACGCAGCCAGCGCTTTCTGGAACACCAGCAGGACTTTTTGCGATCGCCATTCGCTGCGCTGGAAGCTAACGAGCAATCCTTTGTGCTCGGCTATCTGTGCCACGTGGCTACCGACGAGGCTACCGCCAGGTTTGCCATGGATCAGGGAGACCAGCTTGTCACCGCCGCAAGGGCGCTGCCAAGCGTGGATGCCGTACTCACCGCGATGGACCCGCGCTTTTGGGCCATGACCACCGACTCCGAGAGCATCGTGGCGGCCCTGGAAGCGGTTGTGATCCCGGATGGCACATTCATCTTTACCCCACAGGCGTGCCTGATCGCCATGCACCAGATCGTCGTGCCCCAGGTTCGGGAAGGAGGCGGTCTCGTGCCCTACCTGAACATGGTGCGGCGCCAGCGGCAATGGGTGCAGCACGGACGGGTGAGCGACGCAGCCGACGATCCCGCCTTGGAGGAAGAACTGGACGCCTATCGCCGCCAGATCGAGGCCGGTCTGCCCGCTTCCGAGCAACTGCTCGAAACGATGGACTTACGTCCTTTTGTGGATGAAGCCGTGCACCATAGCCTGCAACGTCTCCATACCCTGCTTGCAGAGGGGAGGCTACAATGAGCCAGTTAGAATACGACGTGATCATTGTCGGCGCCGGGCCAGCCGGCATCTTTGCCGCCATCGAGTTGACCCGATCAGCCCATCTGCGGGTGTTGATGCTGGACAAGGGCCTGGATCTCGAAAAGCGGCGCTGCCCATCCCGCGAAGTGGGACGCTGCATGGAGTGCGCCACCTGTGCCCTGATGACTGGCTGGGGAGGATCGGGGGCCTTTAGCGATGGAAAACTGACACTCACCACCCAGGTTGGTGGCCTGCTGGCCGAAATCAGGGGGCGGGAGGAAGCGGAGCAACTGATCCAGGAGGTAGACGACCTGTGGGTTCGCTTTGGGGCCGATGGTGTACCCTACGAGGGCAATGTAGAGCGCATCGAAGAGGTTGCTCGCCGGGCCGCTTTGGTTGGGATGCGGCTTCAGCACTACCCCATCCGCCACCTGGGCACCGAGCGGAGCGGCGCCATTCTGGGAGCTATGCACCAGGAGCTGGTGAGCCGTGGCGTCGAGGTCCGAACCCGCACCGAGGTAGCCCACGTCCTGACGAGCAATGGGACTGTCATCGGCGTGGAAACGACCAGGGGGGAGCGACTGGCCGCTCCCTATGTCGTCGTCGCACCGGGCCGCGAAGGGGCGGACTGGTTGACCCACCTGGCCCGCCACCTGAACTTCAGCCTGAGCATCAATCCCGTGGACATTGGCGTGCGGGTAGAGATGCCGGCCCACATCATGCAGCCCCTGACCGATCTGCTCTACGAGCCCAAGTTCCTCTACTTCTCACAATCTTTCGATGACCGGGTACGAACCTTTTGTGTCTGTCCCTATGGTGAAGTGGTCACCGAGTGGGCCGGCGACGTGATGACCGTCAACGGCCACTCTTACGCAGAGACCAAGACCGACAACACCAACTTTGCGGTCCTGGTCAGCAAGAACTTTACCGAGCCGTTCAAAGAGCCAACCGCCTATGGCAAGTACATCGCCCGGCTGGCTAACCTGCTATCGGGCGGCATCATCGTCCAACGCCTGGGCGACCTGCGGGCCGGTCGGCGCACCACCGACCAGCGACTGGAACGGTGTATCACGCGCCCCACCCTGAAGGAGGCCACCCCAGGCGACCTGAACCTGGTCTTACCCTACCGCTACGTGGTCAACATCCTGGAGATGCTGGATGCGATGGACAGAGTTGCGCCCGGTGTCGCGTCGCGGCACACGTTGCTCTATGGCGTGGAGGCCAAGTTCTACTCGTCACGCCTCAAGCTGAGCCGCGACCTGGAGACCGAAGTACACAACCTGTTCGCGGCCGGCGATGGTGCGGGGGTGACGAGGGGCTTGGTCCAGTCCTCGGCTACGGGAATGATAGCCGCCCGCGAGATCCTGAGCAGAATGTCGTGATGAAATTCTATCTTTGGACGATCGGTTGCCAGATGAACTTTGCCGACTCGCGGCGGGCCGGGGAAGAGTTGGCGCGGCTCGGCTATACAGAGGTCCAGCGACCACAGGATGCCGATCTGATCCTACTCAATACCTGCGTCGTCCGCCAGAGCGCCGAGGACAAGGTGACGGGCCGCCTCACCTCGCTGCAGGGGCTCAAGCGGCGCAAGCCAGAGATCAAACTGGCGCTGATGGGCTGCTTTGTGGACGAGATCCCGGCTTTACGGCACCGCTACCCCTGGGTGGATGCCTTTATCAAGCCATCGGACGTACCTACCGCCATCGACCTGGCCCAGCAACAGGTCACAAACCAGACACCACATGGGGCAGAATCCCCAGAGCCGGACACCCAGCCTTCGATCCCTGTCTCCGTCGGCGTGCCCATTAGCTATGGCTGCGACCACCTGTGTACCTACTGTATCGTCCGTCTGCGGCGCGGTCCAGAGGTCAGCCGTCCTATGAGCGTAATTGTGAGCGAAGTACAGGACCTGGCCCGGCGCGGAGTCAGAGAGATCACGCTCTTGGGTCAGAACGTGGATTCCTACGGCCACGATCTGGCCGGCGATGTGGAGAAAGCTGGCCTGGACCGGAGGGCGGGCAAAGGGCGGTGGCATCCCGACCTGGCTGACCTATTGGAAGCCGTCCACGAGGTTGAGGGCCTGGCCCGCATCCGATTCCTGACCTCCCATCCGGCGGACATGACCGATCGCCTCATCGACACCGTAGCCCGTTTGTCCAAGGTGTGCGAGCACATGGAGGTGCCGGTCCAATCGGGCGACGACAGCGTGTTACGGCGTATGGGCCGGGGCTACACCGTGGCCGAATACCGAGACCTGGTGACCCGAATCCGCCAGGCTCTGCCTGACAAGGACACCCTGCCCGGCGTAGGTCTGGCCACCGACGTCATCGTCGGCTTTCCCGGCGAGACCGAAGCACAGTACGAGGCCACCTACCGTCTGTTGGAGGATCTGCGCTTCGACATGGTCCACGTGGCGGCCTATTCGTCACGACCTGATACACCCGCTGAGCGATTGCCCGACGATGTGCCATCCACAGAAAAGGAACGCCGCCGCAGAGCCGTGGACGTTCTCCAGGAGCGCATCGTCGGCGAGATCAACGCCCAGCTACTGGGCCAGACGGTAGAGATCCTGGTTGAAGAACGCCGCAAGGGAAAGTGGCGAGGCCGGACAAGGACGAACAAGTTGGTCTTTTTTGCCGTGGACGAGCAAGATTGGACGGGGCAACTGGCCCAGGTCCTCATCACGCGGACCGGGCCGTGGTCGATGCAGGGCGAGGTGGTGGCGTGAATCATGCCACCTACCTGAATTTCGATTGCTCCCGGAGCAAGCCATGAAACGACTGATCATCAACGCTGACGACTTTGGCTACGACGGTGGTGTGGTGCGCGCGATCATCAAGCTGCACCAGGCGGGGCTGGTGACCAGCACCTCGTGCATGACCAACATGCCAGCCTGGCCCCAGGCGGCGGCCTACCTGCGCGAGCATCCGGAGTTGGGGGCCGGCGTGCACCTGGTATTTAACGAAGGCTCACCGGTCTTACCCGCGACACAGGTCCCGGCGCTGGTGGGCCGGGACGCGCTGTTTCTGAACGACGGGCAGATCCTGCGCAGTCTCCGTCCGGGCACGTCTTCACAACTCAGGGCCGAGTTCCGGGCCCAGATCGAACGGTTTTCCAGTGATGCCGGTCGCCCACCGGACCACCTGGACAACCATTGCGCCGTCTCCTACGTTCGCCCCGACCGCTTCCGGGTGACGCTGGAGCTTGCACAGGAGTACAACCTGCCCATCCGCGCCCCCTTTGGCGACGACCTGGAGGAACAGGTCGCTGTGCTGGCCAGCCACAATGATCTACCGGCCTGGCTGGTCCGTTGGCAAGGGGCCAGGTACCGCCGCCAGGTAGACAGAGCCGGGATCCGCCGTCCCAACACGTTCATCCAACATT
>JASFHU010000294.1:0-6005 GCA_050123055.1 Anaerolineae bacterium | reverse complement strand
GCCGATCGGATCCAGGCCCTCGCGCAAGCCTTCCGGACCGACGCGCTCCCGGTTGGCCTCTTTTACGAGGAGACCCGCCCCACCCTGGACAGCCACACCCGTGTCACCAACCACCCGCTCAAGGATTGCGCCAAAGACTTTGACGTACGCGCCCTGCTCGAGAGCTATCGTTAAGCATCCAGGCTCGCGGGGGTAGACAGCCCCCGCGAGCAGACGGAGACCCTCCATGCAGGCCACACGCATTCTGGAAAGCGCCCTGTACGTCGACGATCTGGCACCAGCCGAGGATTTCTATGGCCAGGTACTGGGGCTTGAACTGCACTCCCAGTTGCCGGGCCGGCACCTGTTTTTCCACTGTGGAGATGGCATGTTGCTCCTTTTCCTTCCCGAAGCCACCTCCAAGCCGAGCGGCGATATTCCCACCCATGGTGCCTCCGGCCCCGGTCACGTCGCCTTTGCCATCCAGGAAGATGATCTCGCCGACTGGAAGGCACATCTGCAGCAGCATAACGTAGCCATCGAAACCGAGATCACCTGGCCCAGTGGGGGACGTTCTATCTATTTCCGCGACCCGGCGGGAAATAGCGTCGAGTTGGTTACCCCCAAAACATGGGGGCTCGCGGATCCAGCCTGAGCCCCGCTCCAGCCCCGTTCCCGGTGCTCATGGCACCGGTCATCACCCCTCCTGTCCTTGCCAGCACAAGTTCATCTTTGAGCCCAACCCAAATTGGCTTTGCAGAACCTTCCTTGTGATGGTATAATCCCAGCCATATTCCGAGGGAGACTGATGATGCCCAACAAGCGTTCAACCATTGCCCTATGCATCCTGCTCCTGGCCCTGACAGGCTGCGGCGCCGGCCCAACTCCGACCGGTGAACCTCCACCAACAGAGCTCGCTCCACCCACCGACAAAGTCCCATCACCGCCCACCGCGACACCAGCCTCTGTACAGCAGGGGGTCCTGATCGGCGAGGTCCTGCCCGGCGTCCACGGCATCAGCAACAACCTCGAATTCATCGAACTCTACAACACCGCGGCAAAAGTCGTCGACCTCGCGGGCTGGTCCCTGTGGTACCGCATGTCCGACAGCAAGGGAGAGGAGCTGCTCTACGCGTGGGATGAACGGGCCGACATTCCCGCTCAGGGGCACTATCTCCTGGTCCAGGCAGGCCAGGACGTTGGCAACGTGGCCGATGCCGAGTATACCTCCTCCCTGTATGAAAAGATGGGCGGACTGGCCCTGCGCGACCCCAGTGGCGAGACGGTCGATACCATCGTCTGGGGTGACGGACCGGCCGATTACCGCACCGGCAATCCCGCCCCCGCGCCCGAGGACGGAGCCAGCCTGGAGCGGCTTCCGGGTGGCGACCAGGGAAACAGCCACTCGAGCGGCGATGACGCAGCCGATTTCACCGCCAACCCGGCCCCGAGTCCGGAGAATAGCGGAGACCCCGTCTCCCCCCTGCCTGATGGCAGGCTATCGCTTCGTCTGGAGGCCCCATCCAGCGTTGAGCCGGGGAACGAGGTGGCCCTGGCCCTCGAGATCCAGAACCTGACCGGCGGCCCGGTCCAGGACCTACGCGCCCTGATCCCCATCCCCGCCGAGTTTGAGGTCATCTCCCTGCCAGAAGGGGCTACCCAGTCCGCCGGTTGGGTCGAATGGCTGGTGACTGAGCTGGCGGATGGTGCAGCCCGGAGCGGCACCATCCTCCTGCAGAGTCCGTGGACCTACCTCGACACCGTGCTGCAGGGGCATTATGTCGAGTCCGAGGATGGTGAGGATCGTGCCTATGGCCCCCTCCAACCATTAGTCGTCGAGGGCGGAAGCATCCCCATCGGTACGGCGCGCACCCTGGAGGGAAAAACGGTGACCGTCGAAGGCATCGCCACCATGTACACGGGGGGCTTTTACGCCGGCTCGACAGGGACCAAATTCTACCTGGAGGACGAGTCCGGCGGTATACAGGCCTACTGCCCCGGCGGCATGGGGCTGGTCAGCGTCGACGTGGGAGATCGTGTGCGCGTCACCGGTGAGATCGAGGTCTATCGCGACTCGCTCGAGATTGTACCCTCTACCTATCCTGACGATGTCCAGGTGCTCGAAACCAATGCAGCCGAGCCCCAACCCACCCCGGCTTCGTTGGAGGAGGCCAACAAGGACGAGGAGCTCTTGGGCCGCCTGATCGTCGTCGAAGGCACCGCCACCCGGAGCGAAGAATACAGCTACAGCTTTGAGGTAGACCTGATGGACGAGGAGGGCAACACCTTGCTGGTCTACGTCGAAAAGGACACCGGGGTGACCACCGAGCCGCTGGACGTGGGCAATCTCTACCGGGTCACCGGCATCCACGAGCTGTACAGTGGCAACTGGCAGATCAAGCCCCGCTACCAGGCCGATTTCGCCGAGGTCTTTCCACCCGAGCTGATGTTGGAGATGGACGCGCCCAACAGTGTCCTGCCTGGCGGGACGGTCACCTACACCTTGACGGTCTTAAACCATACGCCAAGTCCGCTGTCCAACGTTCGCCTGGTGGCCGCGCCTCCCACAGCGGGTGTCTCGGGTGTAGAGATACTGGATGGCGGGGAGCAGGAGGCAGATAGGTTCGCTTGGACCATCCCTGAGCTCAACGGCGGCGGTGGATGGGCCACGGTACGCTACCGGGTCACCGCCGGTAGCGATACGACCGGCCAGATAGAGGCTGAAGCCGCCACCGCCACCGCCGACGAGTGGCCGGAGCCCGTTGTGACCGATCGGTGGCTCACCTTCATCGGCAGCGGTGTGCCCATCTGGGCTATCCAGGGGTCCGGCCATTCCTCGCCCTACGTGCGAGACCTGGCAACCACCACCGGGATCGTCATCGGTAACTTTCCAGACCTTGGTGGCTTTTGGATCCAGGAGGCAGAGACCGACGACAACCCCGCCACCTCGGCCGGACTGTTTGTGCTTTCAGCCGATCCAGTACCCGTCCAACTGGGCGACGAGGTCCAGGTCAGCGGCAAGGTCCGGGAGCTTTCCGGGCAGACCCTGCTGGAGCTCCTCGACCCCGTAGATCTGGAGGTCATCAGCCACGACAACGTCCTGCCCGCTCCGGTGGAGCTGGCTCCCCCGATTGCGGACGAAGACGCACTGGCCTACTATGAACCTCTGGAGGGGATGCTGGTCCAAGTTACAGAACCGGCTGTGGCTGTGGGGCCGACCAGCAAGTATGGTGAGACCCCACTGGTGAGTGCCGAGTGGGGCATCGAGCGCGTCCTGAAAGGCGATCCCAGAGGTATGTTACTCTTTCTTGACGATGGAGGGGCCGCTACCCACGATGACCTGAGCAGCCTGGCCTTTCCCCTCAAGAGCGGCGACAGGCTGGACCAGGCCATCGGTCCGCTGGCCTATACCTACGAGAACTACAAGATCGAGCCTATCGAGCTGCCAAAGATCAGCCCTGTCGACCGGCCCCTGCCCACACTGGAACCTGCCGGGCCCAACCAGTTTAGCATCGCCACCTTCAACGTCGAGAACCTGTTTGATACCCGTGAGCCGCATCCTTCCGACCCGCCCCGGCCCTCCCGCAGCGAGTACGAGCTAGACCTGGCCAAAATGGTGGATTCCATCATCGCCATGGGAGCGCCCGAAATCGTCGGGCTGCAAGAAGTGGAGAACATTGGCATCCTGGAGGATCTGGCCGGCCAGGCTGCGCTGGCCGGTTTCGATTACCAACCCTTCCTGGTCGAGGGCACAGACAGCCGGGGTATCGACAACGCCTACCTGGTCCGCGGCGACCGGGTCACCGTCGAGGGCGCTACCGCCTATCCTGCACCTGATGGGCTCACTAGCCGGCCGCCGCTGGTGCTCACCGCCACCGTGCACCTGGAGGACGGCGACCGGACGGTTTACGTCCTGAACAATCACTTCACTTCGATGTCGGCCGGCGAAAAGCCCACCGAACCTCGCCGCAAAGCCCAGGCTGCCTGGAACGTTACCCTGGTCGAGCGCATCATGGCTGGCGATCCGGACGCGCATGTGGTTGTCCTCGGCGATCTCAATTCATTCTACGACTCGCCGCCGCTGAATCTGCTCCTCGACGCCGGCCTGCGCCACGTGTACGAGTTCGTCGAGCCCGAGCGCCCCTACACCTACATCTACCAGGGTGAGTCGGAGACCCTGGACCATATCCTGGTCACGCCCTCCCTGTACGAACTCCTGGAAGAGGTCACCAGCCTGCACCTCAATGCCGACTACCCGCCGCCGATCCCCGGCGATCCGTCGGCCCGGCGCACATCCGACCACGACCCATTGGTTGTCGTCTTTTCCCTCAATTAGCTCTTTGTTGGGGAAGGGTACGATTCGTGTTTGTGGCAACGACTTTCAAGCCTGGGCGGTACTATGACACTATGACACTATGACACTGTCCTACGGTGCCCTTCGAGTTATGGTTAAGTCTAGGGAACAGACTGACGCGTGTGGAGGGCTCTACCGGGTAACCTTCCATTTGCAGGGATACGAGTCCGCGATCTTGACAAAGCCAAATCCCTCGAGAATCGGCTGGCTCATCGGACTCGCATCCACCGTGAGGTAACGGACCCTGCGTCTCTGGGCCTCTTGTGCACGCGCAGCCAACAGCGCCGTGTACAGCCCACGATTCCGGAACTCTTCCAGCGTGGATCCACCCCACAGACTGGCAAACTGGCTCTCGGGCGGGTAATAGATCCAGCCAGCGCTCACGGGTTTCCCTTCCACATAGGCGACGAAAACACTTATCCGTTCCGGCTCTGTGGACAACACCCCGCCAAGGTACTCACCAAGCCACCCTTGCTCCTCAGCCCACACTTCCTTTTCAACGGCCACCACATCCCGCACCCCAGCCGCATCCCGGATTTTCTTCACTGCATGACGCACAGGCTGTACCAATCGATCGGGCAGCTCCCCCATATCGAGGACCATGATCGCCTCGGCCGGTTCGATCTCGAACCCCTTTGCTGCCAAGCGGACCATCAAATCGCCCGGCGTATCATGGTCGTAAAGCTTCCACTCAAAATCTTGCCCCAGGCGCTGAAAGTATGCCACCTGCTCGTCAATCGCCGTATCCACGTTGGCACCGTCCAACCGGGAGTAGATCACCAGGCCCTCGCCAGCTTTGGCTGTGCTCACGTGCCGGACGACCCCCGGCGCCACCTCCCGGCGAGTATCTGGATACCTTACTGCGATCCGCTGATCCTGGTCATACAGAGCAATGATTCGCGCTTTGTCCACGTCGCAGACCCCCAGGGACCTAGTCGTAGGAGTACCGCTCTTCCAGCTTTTCGGTGCGATAGGCCACAATCTCCCACTCGAACCCGGCCGAATCGTAATAGTAAGCGCGCCTGCGATAACGGCTGTCCTCGCCCGGAATCCCCTCCTGATAGCCATGCGCCTTGAGGCGACCGATCACGGCGTCAAAGTCATCGACCACCCAGCCCAGGTGATTGACGCCATAGTCCTTGTAGGGTCGCCGGCTGTCCTGCGGATCGGATCCCAGGTGAGGCTCTTGCAAGGCGATGTAGCAGTTACCTGCCCCGATGTGGATCCATCGGTAACTGCCTTCAGGTGTCTCGTCGTGGCGGACGATGAAGCGCGGCTCGACCACCTGAAGGAATGCGATCGCTGCATCGATATCCGGTACTGTGATATTTGCGTGCTCAAGATATGCAACCATTTGCCCCTCCCATCTGTTATTCAACCGGTCACTGGACCAAAGTATAATGTACAGAAGATGCTCCGTCAAGTCGCAAAAGACATGACACAGCTTGGTAGAGTAGCTCCTGGGATGTTCGTCCATTGCCCGAGTTGCCCAGTACGAGCTTCTTAGAGCGTATTTGAATATTGAACGTCATGAATAGCATGTTCCCAGCAGATACCACATGAAAACCCTGCCTGGTATAATAGGAGAGCGTCCAACTCATACCTATTCATACCAAGCAGGGGGAAACAGTGTATCACAAAAAGAAGCGTTATACCAGTGACCTGACCGATG
>JASFHU010000293.1:0-6009 GCA_050123055.1 Anaerolineae bacterium | reverse complement strand
ACGTAACCCCCGTGCCAGAAATCTGGCGCTCCGCCCAGTTGGCGGTCCAGCATGGTTACCAGATGGCCATCCAGGGGATCGGAGATCGGGCGATCCGGGAGCTGTTGGACATCTATACGGCGGCCTTTGGCCAGGATCCCGGCGGAAGGGACCGGCGGTGGCGCATCGAGCATTGCCAGGTCATCCACCCCGACGACTTGTTGCGCTTTGCCGAGTTGGGCATCATCGCCTCTGTGCGCGGGGTCTTTGCTACCTCTGACGGGCCGTGGGTGGTCGACAGGCTAGGTGAAGAGCGAGTGCGCGAGAGAGGCTACCCCTATCAGACACTGATTCAGTCTGGTGTGGTCTTGGTCAATGGGACCGATCCGCCCGTGGAGGACATCGATCCCGTGGCGAATTTCTATTGCACGGTGTCCCGACGGATGGCTGACGGGTCGGTATTCGGGCCCGAGCAACGGCTGACACGGCAGCAGGCTTTGGCTTCCTATACGGTCAACAATGCCTATGCAGCGTTCGAAGAGGAGATCAAGGGAAGCCTGACACCCGGCAAACTGGCGGACATCACGGTTCTTTCCAGGGACATCATGACGATTCCGGAGGATGAGATCCTGAGCGCCAAGGTCGTCTATACGATTGTCGGAGGGGAGATCAAGTACCAGAAGACAGACTGAGCGTCTATCCGACAGGATGTTTAGATTTTCTCGCGGGGGTGAGGTACGCCCTCGGAACGAGGGCTGGAGCCTAGTCTGACAGTTACATGGGCGACGGCGAAAGGATTCAACCTCAGAGGGAGGCATCCGATGAAGATTCTGTTGTTGGGCGTTGGCATGCAGGGCAAGGCAACGCTGCACGACCTGGTGCATAGCCAGGGCGTGGAAAACATCATCGCCGCCGATGGGGATTTCGAAGCGCTGGTGAGCCACGTTGAAGAGCAGCAATACGGCGACAGGGTGGTCTGTGAAGCGGTAGACGCTACAGATCCGGCAAGCATCGGACGGCTGATGGCTAGCGAACCTGATGTGGTCATCGACCTGCTGCCGGTGACCTGTCACGACATCGTGGCTCGCATCGCCGTGGAGCGGGGAAGGCACCTGGTCAACGCCTCGTACGTCACGCCGGGGTTGCCTGGCCTGGCGGACCAAGCCAGAGCGAAGGGTATCACGCTCCTGCCTGAGTTTGGCATGGATCCCGGCATCGACCTGGTGCTGCTGGGCGAAGCCGTCCGCTCGCTGGATAGCGTCGAGGAGATCATTACCTACGGCGCGGGTTTTCCCGAACCGGCGGCAACGGACAATCCTCTGAAATACAAGGTGACCTGGACCTTTGAAGGCGTGCTCAAGTCCTATTTGCGGGCTGGCCGTGTGATCCGGGAGGGACAGGTCATCGAGATCAAGTCTACGGAGATGTTCCGGCCTGAACACCTCCACGAGCTGAAGCTGGAGGGGTTGGGCCGGCTGGAAGCTTTTCCCAACGGCGACGCGCTCAAGTATGCCGATCTGCTGGGGCTCGATGCCTCTGGACTGCGGAACCTGGGACGGTACGTTCTGCGCTGGCCCGGTCACAGTAACCTGTGGCAAACGCTGGTCGATCTCCATCTCCTCGACGACGAGCCGGTGATGGTTGATGGCGTGGCGGTGGACCGGAAGCGCTTCCTGGCGGCGGTCATCGAGCCTCATATTCGATACAAGGCCGAAGAGCGGGATGTTGTGGTGGTGCGCATCGACCTGAAGGGCAGGAAGGATGGCAAGAGGACGCGTGTCGTCCACCAGGTCATCGATCGGCGCGATCTGGAGACGGGCCACACTGCCATGAGCCGGACGGTGGGCTATACGGCCAGCATCGGCGCCCAGATGATCGCCTCCGGCCAGATTTCCAAGCAGGGTTTGCTCTCGCCGGTCAACGACGTCCCGTACGATCTGTTGGTCCGGGAGCTCCAAGAGAGAGGCATCCAGGTTACGTCCTGGCGAGACACTTGACTTTCTCGCCAGTTGTGCTAAACTTGCTCCGTTCTACTGCTTCTCGGGGCGGAGCGCCCGACATTCTCAAAATCAAGGGGGGAACCATGCAAGCGGATCTGGTGTTGTTCAATGGCGACCTGCACACGATGGATGCCGCTGTGCCGCGCGCCCGGGCGGTTGCCATCAGCGGCAACCGGGTGCTGGCCACCGGCAGCGACGACGAAATACGCGGGCTGCTGGCGTCCGGCGGCAGGGCAATGGATCTGGAGGGACGTACCGTCGTGCCTGGCTTTACCGACAGCCACCTGCACTTCATGTCCTATGGTCTTAGCCTGATGCTGATCGACCTGGCCGAGGTTCCGACCCTGGAGGAGGCGCTGGGTCGCGTGGCAGCCAAGGCAGAGAGCACGCCGGCCGGCCAGTGGCTCACCGGTCGTGGTTGGGATCATACCCTGTGGGAGGGAGGCGACTTTCCCACCCGCCAGGATCTGGATCGGGTTGCCCCCGAGCACCCGGTCTGGTTGCGGCGCAAGTGCGGCCACGCCGGTTGGGCCAACACCCGCGCCCTGGAGCTGGCGGGTATCACCTCCGAGACACCTAATCCACCCGGCGGGGCCATCGACCACGATCCGGAGACGGGACAGCCGACGGGCATTCTTAAAGAGACGGCAATGGACCTGGTGGCCGACCTGTTTGATGATCCCTCCCCTGACGAAGCGGCGGGTGCCATCAAGGTGGCCATCGCCAAGGCGTACAAACATGGCCTGACGGGCGTCCATACGATGGAGGGGGCGGCCGCTTTCCGTGCCTTCCAGCAGCTCGAGGTGGACGGCGAGCTCGGCATGCGGATCCTGATGCAGATTCCCGAAGCGAATCTCGACGCTGCCATCCAGGCGGGCCTGCGCTCGGGGTTTGGCAACGAGCGCTTGCGCATCGGCGGCCTCAAGGCCTTTGCCGATGGCGCCCTGGGCGCGCGCACGGCCTTTATGCTCGGGGCCTACGAGGGCGAGCCGGACAACTATGGCATCGCGGTGTCGGAAGCTGAGCATCTGAACGAGCTTGTCGGCAAGGCCGCCCGGGCCGGGATCGCATCCTACATCCACGCCATCGGCGACCGGTCAAACCGCGAGGTGCTGGATGCCATTGAGCTCAGCCGCCGGGCGGGGGAGGGATTGCACTTGCGCCATCGCATCGAGCATACTCAGATCCTGCATCCGGATGACATCCCGCGCCTGGCCGAGCTGGGCGTGATTGCCTCGATGCAGCCCATCCATGCCACGCAGGATATGCTCGTGGCCGACGAGCTCTGGGGCGACCGTTGTGCAGGGGCTTACGCCTTTCGCAGTCTGCTGGACAGTGGCGCTGTCCTGGCCTTTGGCTCCGACTCGCCGGTCGAGGACCTGAACGTGATGAAGGGTATTCACGCGGCTGTCACTCGCCGCCGCGCCGACGGCTCTCCGAGCGTCGAGGGCTGGTATCCCGAGCAGCGTCTATCGGTCGCGGAGACGGTGTATGCCTATACGGCCGGAGCGGCGTTCGCCAGCGGCGAGGAGGCCATCAGAGGTGCCCTCGCTCCTGGCAAGCTAGCCGATCTGGTCGTCTTGTCGCAGGACATCTTTACGATTGACCCTATGGCCATCCTGGATACCCAGGTGGTGGCCACGATGTTCGACGGCGAGTTTGTTTACACAGGCGAGGGTTTCTAGGATGCCAGTAGATCAGGCAGTAGCGGAAACTGTCACAGGCCGGTGGTCGCGGTTGTATGGAACGCTCTACACCTTTTTGGCGCGGGCTATGCTGGACGAGTTTGGCAGGGAGGGTGAGCAGGCGCTGCGCAAGGCAGTGCACGATTATGGCGCCTACCGGGCAGGCTGGATGAAGGCCGATCACCAGGCCCGCGGGCTGGCTCTCAACTTGGCCAATCTGCAAAACCTGGGCGACATGCCCAACACAGACAGCCTGGAAAAGGGGGACCGTGTCTGCACGCCTTCCTATTTTCGCGTGGTGGTGAACGAGTGTACTCACAACGATACCTGGCGTGCGCTGGACAGCCTGGATGCAGGGCGCATCTACTGCGCCGAGGTACACCACCCCATGTACTGCGGCTACGCCGACGGCATCACCCTGGACCTGCCGGAGTACCTGACCAAGGGGGATCCAGCCTGTGTGTTTATCCTCAACCAGCCTGATGCCCCGGAGCCGGCCGCTGAGCCGGTGATCGACGTTTATCCGGAGACCAAGATCGCCCGGTTGTACGGTGTGCTCTACTGTTTCCTGGCCAAGGCATTGGTCGATACCTTTGGCAGCGACGGAGAAAGGGCGCTGCGGAGGGCTCTGGGTGACTATGCCCGGCACGCCGCCGATTCGTTGAACGAGGACCAGTTGGCTCGAGGGTGGGAGAAGCAGGGCGGGGCACTTCAGCCGGCTGAGGGGGTCTCGACACTGTCCGGCCAGGCTGTGTACGATGCCTGGCGAGAGGTGGAAGGCGCCGGAATCCCTGTGGGGCTGATCTACTTTGAAGAGATCCACCATCCGGCGTAGAGGCGTGTTCATGCGCTGAGGTAGGCACCAAGCTGAAACCAGGCAAGTCAGAGAGGAACCACTATGAGACCATTGGCTGGAGAGGGCGGAGAAGGCTGGCTGCCCCGGGCGGGGAATTTTGTAGAAGAGATGCCCGAGTTTTGGGGTGATTGGGGTGTCTCGTCAGAGTATGGGCGGCTGCGAGCGGTGCTGTTACGGCATCCTGGGCCAGAGATCGACAATGTGACCGACCCCAACGCGGCGTTGTGGGTGGAGGGGATGGAGGATCCAGACTTGACTCGATCCCAACACCGCGCGCTGGCCGACATCTACCGCGAGCATGGCGTGGCGGTTCATTACGTGGAAAATGGCCGGCTCGACAGGCCCAACTCTCACTTTGTCCGCGACCTGATGTTGATGACGCCCGAAGGGGCCATCGTGACCCGGCCCGCTTCGCAGCAACGGAGTGGCGAGGAGCGCTTTGTGGCCGAGGCGCTGGGCCGGCTGGGTGTGCCGGTGCTGATGACCGTCCATGGTGAGGGTACGTTCGAAGGGGCGGACGTGGTCCTGGTCAACCCCGAGATGGCCGTGCTGGCCGAGGGGATGCGCACCAACGCCGCCGCTGCCGACCAGGTGGAATGGGCGCTGCGCCAGGTGGGCTATGACCAGATCGTGCGCGTGCAACTGCCCTACGGTACGGTCCACCTGGATGGCGTGTTGAGCGTTGTGGACCGGGATCTGGCGATGATCCGCTTCCGAGAGACGCCGCTGGCGGCCGTAGATGCGCTGCGCGACCGCGGATTTCGCATCATCGAGGTCTCGTTCGAGGACCGGTACATGCCGGAGAACGTCGTGGCTCTGGCGCCCGGGCACCTGGTGATGCCGGCCGGGAACCCTCACACCAAAAGGATGTTAGAAGATGCAGGCTGCAAGATCGTCGAGATTGAGCTCAAGGAGCTCCAAAAGAGCGGTGGTGCGATGCACTGCGCCACCGGTTTCTTGAAGCGGGATGATCCGTAGTGGTTGGGATGCTCGTGGCACACCACTACAGGGAAAATGCCCGGTAGAGACGCCCCGCCGGGGCGTCTCTACTAGGTAGGTTGCGGGTGGGGGAGAGATGGTGAGAAAAAGAGAGACAACCGCGGCCCAAGCGGTCGTTGAAGCATTCAGAGAAGAGAAGGTGGAGTACGTTTTCGGGTTGACAGGTTCCCACGTGTTGTCGATCACGGATGCCCTGGCCGACGTGCCCGAGATCCGGCACATCGTCGTCAAACAGGAGAGTAATGCTGCCTTTATGGCCGGCATGTATGGCTACCTGACCGGCCGTCCTGGTGTGGTGCTAGTCACGGCCGGGCCGGGGGCGACAAACTCGATCTCGGGCGTGGCCCAGGCTTATGCTGCTTCCCTGCCGATGGTGCACATCTCGGGCGATGTGCCCCTGAAGGCCGGTAACGAGGCCTTCCACGGCGTGGACCGGGCGGACTTTCTCCACAAGATGTTCGCCGACATTACCAAGTGGTCGGTGCGCATC
>JASFHU010000292.1:0-6014 GCA_050123055.1 Anaerolineae bacterium | reverse complement strand
AGCCGGGTGATGGCCCGCCTGGAGGAGATCGCCGAGAACCTGAAGAGCAAGGGTGACGAAAAGGAGCAGGAGGACGAGAAGGAGGGCAACCCGGGAGAGCCCGCTCAGGAAGCTGAATCGGAGGAGAATCCAGAGAGCTCGGAGGCAACCGGCGGCGAGGAGGACAGCGACTAGACAAGCGAGAGAATATGCTCTTCGACAGGCTCAGGATGTCCTTCGACAAGCTCAGGACGATCCCTGCCAGGCAGGGCTGTCCAATCGCTGGCCGGTATCTCCACTAGCGAGGTGGACGGACTGACATATACTGCTGCAGGATCGTCGCCGCATCGCCCTGGAGCTGGTAGCTTTCCCACTCCTGAAAGGCCGTCATGGCAAACACCGCCGCTCCGGCCACATAGTCATCAAAGTGCAACTGGCTGTCGTACCAAGCCAACTGTTCCACATAGTTCCCCGGCGCATCCCAGCCCATGCCCAACTCGGCCCAGTGGGCTGCAAAGTCCTTCCAACCCTCGCCCGGCGGTCCGGGCCGGTCACTCACCAGCCCATCCACCCCACACTCGGTTAGCAGCAGGGGCAGGCTGAGCCCCCAGGGTTTCAGGTACTGGTTATACACCTTGCGGTAGCGCAAGGTCAGCCAGCCCTCGTCTGCCGGATCGGCGCGAAAGTCGAGGTCGAGCCGGTTGGTGTTGTACCAGATCGTCGGCGCCGAATACTCGTGCAGACCCAGGTAGCCTCCGTAGGCCTGCCCTGCCTCCAGGGCTGGGCGGAAGGCGGGCCACCACTCCAGCGGTGGCTGGCCGGTACCAAAGTTGCCCACCACAGCCCGCAGACCGTTGTCGGCCAGCAGACGCGTCCGCTCAGCCTCCAGCTCGGCCAGCTTGCGCATCTGGTCCTCGTCGCCGGCCACCGGCTCGTTAAAGCCCTCCCAGGCATCCACCAACCCGGCGCGGCTGGGCTCCAGGGCGATAGGCAGCACCGCCTCAACGGCACGCCGGGCCTCGGCCGCCATGTCCGAACGGTTGAGGTCCAACTGGTCCAGGGTTGCCCTCCCCACGATGATCGTCTCGGGCGACCGTGCCCGCACGTCGGCCAAAAAGCTCGCATCGAACTCTAGCGTCTTCAGCACAGCCACGTTGCGAGTCGCGATAAGGTCCATGATCTGGGGATGGTACCAGGCCACAAACAGGCCCAGCTTTGTGGGGGGACCGGCCGGAAACGGCGTGGGTGGCGGGGTGGGCGTGGCGGTGGGCGGGCTCGTCGGCTCGGGAGGCGCGGTGGTTGCGGCCGGCTCCAGGGGCGAGTGCAGCGGCGAGTCAAAGGCAGTGGCTGGCGTGGGTGTAGGGGTCGAAGAAGGGATGCCTGTCGGCGAGGGCGAGCTGGTTGCTGTAGGCGAGGCGGTTGGCGTCGAGGTGGGCACGGCTGGTCGGGTCTGCGATCCGGGCGACGGCAGCGCTGTCCCGTCTTCCATCGACTGTCCACATGCCGCCAGGAAGGCGGCCAGAGCCGTCGCCCCAGCGCCCTTTAGAAAGCGGCGGCGGTTTATCGGAATTCCCCTTTTTTTCATGTGCCTATTGTAGAGGCAAACAGGTGGCAAGTCAACCACGCCTGGGCAACGGACAGACTCCGTTCATCCCACGCCCTTGACGCGCGTCAGTGTCGAAATGGACAGACTCCGCTCATCCCACGCCCTTGACGCGTGTCAGTGCCGCAATCGAGAGCAAAAAGAGCACCCCGTAGAGAGCAAAGATGACCAAGTAGCCTATCCCTGGCCGCAGACCGTTCAAGAAATCGGCCATGGGCCCGCCGATGCCGGTGCCGACGATGCCGGCCCCTGCCCCGGCCAGGTTCGAGATACCCAGGTACCGACCTGCCTCCTGAGATGGCGCCAGATCGGTGCCCAGGGCCCAGTTCGTCGCCATAAAGGTACCCGTTCCGAGACCGATGATGCTCCCGGCGACCACCACCAGCGACACGTCCCGGGCAACCAGCAACAGAAAGGTTCCCCCCGCCGCCACCAGGGCCGCAGAGCCCACCAGGCGCTTGCGCCCGATGCGATCAGACAGGTAGCCGCTTCCCAGGGCCGAGCCGATGAGGAACACCCCCACCACGGCCAGTAGCAAGGTCGTCATGGTCGCCGCATTCTGGATGCCCAGCACGTCGCTGATATAGTACTGGGCAAAGCCCTGGATCGATACGATGGCGGCCAGAAACAGCAGCCGGTTGATCACCCACCAGACAAAGGAGGTCTGCCGGGGCGCATCCCGGCCGATTCCCACCCGCGCGCCCAGATACACGCCCAGGTAGATCGACCCGGCCATGCCGGCCAGGCCGGCCAGGCCCACCACCAGCACTTGAAGGGTCACCTCGGCTCCCAACTGAGACAGTTGTGCAGCAGCATAGTTGACGATACCCACCGCAGCCCGTGTGGCGACCACAAAGATGGCCGTGAGCGCCACCAGCCTCAGAAGCGGCTCGATCAGGCCGCCAGGTGGTACTTCCAGCAGCCGCTCCTCGTGCACGGCGAGTACTGTGATCAGGGTCATGATCCCCAAGATCACCATGATCATGCCCAAGACCAGCCAGATCTGTCCACTATCCACGAGCGGCCCGACAAAGATGATAAAGATGCCGGGCAGCAGTTCCAGCACCGACTTGACGCCCGAGGCCCGGCCGCGCCGGTGCTCGGGCACCAGGTCGGGGATCAGGCCCAGCACGGCCCCCAGCGCGACGTTGGAAGAAACCTGTACCAGCACGATACCCACCAGGAGCACAAGGTAGGCGGTACTGCTCCCAGACAGAACCCCGCCCTCTAGCGCCGAATCGACGAACAGGGGCGAGAGGCCAATGACCAGCAGAAACAGCAGGTTGAACGCAGTGCCGCCAATGATGTAGGGCCGGCGCCGGCCCAGGGGGTGGGTGCAGCGGTCGCTGAGCATGCCGGCCACCGGTTGGGTCAGCATGGCCAGCGCCAAGCTGATGACGCGGATGTTGGCCAGGTAGGTGTTCTTGAGCCCAGAGGGCACGTACAGCGCCACCAGGAAGGGCAGGAGCACCGGCGTGATGCTGCCCGATTCGACGGAGAATCCAAACCAGTAGAGATTGAGGGTGATATAGTCGTGCCAGCGCAGATCCCGCCTCTTCATTACGCCAGCGCCTCTGGCCTCAGGTCGCGGATCAGTTCCAGCGAGGCCAGGGCCTCTTGCACGGTGAGTTCAAGGATGAGGGGGCCTGCAAAGGCTGCCGCTTCCAGCCAGTCGAGCAGGCGAGCCACGTCGAGGTCCCCTTTGCCCAGGGCCTGGTGATCCTGGCCGTAGACTACCTCCCCGTCGCGGCCAACCCAGGGGCAATCGTGCAGGTGGATCTCGGCCAGCCGGGGCAGGCAACGGTCCAATGCCTCAAAGAGATCTACCGGCCCCGAAAAGCCGGCCAGCACGTGGCCAGTGTCCAGGCACAACGAGAGGTCCAGTTCCTCTGCCAGCGCCAGGGTCATGTCAAGGGGGAATTCGATGGTCTCGATGGCCAGTTGGCGGCTGTCAAGACCGGTGCAGGCCAGGATCGCTCGAACGCTCTCCCGGGCACGCGCCTGGAATTGACCCAGGATGAAAGAGTTGGCCGGCTCGGGGAGTTTCCTTTGATAGAACTCGGAGGCCAGCGCGCCGGTCGCGTGCAAAACATAGCACTCTGGGGCCAGGGGCCGGGTGGCCCGCACCAGGTCGATAAGCGCCCGCACCGATCCCTCGCGTACCGGCTCCAGTGGCGTCGAGAGCTCCACCGACCAGAGGGGCAGGTGGACGGTATAGGCAAGCCCCGTCTCGGCTTTTAGTTCTGCCAGGCGCTCGACGGTTTGCTGGGAAAAGCTGTGCGGCAGGAACAGGCTCATGTCACCGCTCAGCTCAAGCGTATCAAAGCCTAACCCGTACAGGTCTCGCGCCAGATCTGCGTGGTCGAAGCGGGCAATGGCAGCCGCCGCCTCGTCTATCGACATCCCTGAGGGGATCAGTGCTTCTTGCTGCAATGTCATGATGCCAAAACACATCTTCTCTCCTTGCGCCCGACCGCCAGGCTCGCGCCACCAGCCCATGGGGTTGCTGCCTATCGGTCAAACCCTCCTTCGACCACCAGTTCGTGGATCTTCCATATCGGGTCCCAGACCCCGTCCTCCATATTCGAGAGGATCACGACATTGATGTCCCAATCCGGAAAGCGCCGGATGGCGCCGCTGACGCCGGCATTGACGCCCTCCTTCTGAAAGCACACCACCTTGCCCGCCCGGTCCACATAGAACCACAAGCCATGGCCATACATCATGGTCCAGTCGTCCCGCTCGCGATAGGCTAGCTGTGGTGTCAGGAACTCGTTTGTCAGTTCCGGCGATAGGAGCTCGCCGGCCACGACGGCGCGGAGGAAACGATCCAGGTCACCGGCGGTGACGTGGGCCCCACTGTCGGGCGAGCCGATGGGTGGGAAGGAATAGATGTTCTTTTTCCAACCTACGACCCTGTCCCGCTCATCACGGATGGGATCGCAGCCCTCGGCGACGTCTTGGTACACTCGATCCAGACGCAGGAAATCAGAGTGCGCCATCCCGGCCCTGGCAAAGACGTTCTGCCGCACATAGTCGCGGTAGGTCAGGCCGGTTAGCTGTTCGATCACCAGTCCCAGCAGTACAAAGCTACAATTGCAGTAGCGGCAGCCCTTCCCCGGCGGGAAGTTGGGTGGCTTGTGGGCGAACTGTGGCAAAAAGTCGCCTGTCTTTGTGACCGAGTAGTTGGGTTTGGCCTTCCACAGGTCCTCGTATACTTCGCCGTCCTCCTCCTCGCTGTCGTCGCCGATGCCTGATGAGTGGGTCAGCAGGTGGTAGACATTCACCTCCCGGGAGATGGTCGTGTCTTCCAGCCCTAAAAGGTCGATAACGCCTGTATCAAAGGCCAGGAGCCCCTGGTCGATCAACTGCATTGTGGCGACCGAGGTGAACAGCTTGGTGATCGATGCCGTATCGAACCGAACCTCCAGGGAGTTCCTGACCTTCCAGGGACGGCTGGCGTAACCGTAGGCAGCACCATAGAGCTGGGCTGCCCCTTGGGTGACAAGCACAACTCCCGAGAAGCGGTCTTGCTGCTCGAGTGTGCTAAAGTACTGGTCTAGATCACGCATCTTGCCTCCGCTCACAGATCTTGCCTCCGCTCACAGATCTTGCCTCCGGTCACAGATCAACGACTGAAGTCGTTACTACGAGCATTCAACCAGGTCGCGGACACCATCAAGACGACTGAAGTCGTTACTACGGGCATTCACGCAAGCTGGACCCAGCTCCCGGTTTCGCCGCTGCGGACGATGGCTTCGATGACCTTCATATTTGCCACCGCGTCCTCCAGGGGCGTAGGAACCGGCGTATCGTTTAGCACCGCCAGCGAAAAGAGGTCGCCCTGAATGCCATATTGGTCAACCGTGTCGAGCACAATCTCCTCGATCCCTTCGCCGCGCTGGAGCCACATCTTGCAGGGCCGGTCTGGCGGGGCGTTGAACGGAATCTCGATCTCGATCCTGCCCTCGGTACCAAAGATGTTGACCCGCTGGTAGTCACTCAATTGGGTCGAGCAGGTCCAGGTCGAGGTACCGGCACCAAAGTCCATCAGCCCCGACGCCAGCCGGTCGGTCTTGAAGCGGGGATCATACTCGACAATGCCCATCACACGCTGCGGCTCGGCGTCAAAGACAAAGCGCGACAACGAAATGCAGTAGCAGCCAATATCCATGAGGCCTCCACCACCGATCTCGGCCATGTTGCGGATGTTGTCGGGATCCACGTTGTGGTAGGAAAAGAAGGTCTGTATGGTCCGCAACTCGCCGATGGCGCCCTCCCGTACCAGGGCCTGCGCCCGTTGCCATTGAGGGTGGTGGCGGTACATAAAGGCCTCCATGACCTTGAGCTCTGGATGCTCCCTGCTCACATCGAGCAACTCCTCAGCCTCGGCCGACGTCAGGCCGATGGGCTTTTCGCACAGAACATGTTT
>JASFHU010000291.1:0-6028 GCA_050123055.1 Anaerolineae bacterium | reverse complement strand
CTCGCCGCCTACCGCTTCCACATCGCCGACCCCATCCCCTTCCAGCGATCGATCGTCGTCGACATGGACCACGGCTACACCAACCAGGTCCAGACCGACTATAGCAGCGTGGCCTACTGGTACCAGGCCGAGCCGCACGCCGCCTTTCCACCGCTGCCGCCGGTGGCCGAACGACTCCCCACGCCCGCGGGGCAGAACGCGCTGCAGTTCGCCCTGCTCACCAGCCCCGCCTGGGTACCGGCGGGGCTGGTGGGCCTCAAGGCGCTGAAAAAGGTCTTGGGAGGCAGGAAGTAGCGCCGTCGTAGGGGTTCGGAGGTGAGGATGGCTCGACCCCGGGTACGCGATCTGGGACTCACGGTGGGCAGGCTGCCCCCAGGTGAGCAGAACAGCATCACAGACGTGGCCGGAGTGTGCGTGGGCCACACGACGCTGATCCGTGGTCAAGGCCCCCTACAGCCCGGGCAGGGCCCGGTCCGCACCGGGGTGACGATCATCCTGCCCCACGATGGGAATCTGTTCCAGCGCAAGGTACGCGCGGCGGTGCACACCATCAACGGTTTTGGCAAGGTCGCTGGCTTTGAGCAGGTACGCGAGTTGGGCGTCGTCGAGGCGCCCATTGCCCTGACCAACACCCTCAACGTCGGCCTGGTGGCCGATGCCCTGGTGCAGTACATGATCCGCCAGAACCCCGAGATCGGCGTCTCCACCGACAGTATCAACGTGGTCGTAGGCGAGACCAACGACGGCCAGCTCAACGATCTGCAGGGGCGGCACGTACGGGCCGAGCACGTTTGGGCCGCCATCGAGGGGGCATCACCGGGGGCCGTGGCAGAGGGCGCTGTGGGCGCGGGGACCGGGACCTCCTGCTATGGTTGGAAGGGCGGTATCGGCACGGCCAGTCGTACGCTGCCCGGCGAGGCTGGGGGCTACACCGTGGGCGCGCTGGTGCAATCCAACTTTGGTGATCCCCAGGACCTCATGGTCTGCGGCGTACCGGTCGGCCGGCACATCCAACCACCCGAGCCCCAGCTAGGGACAGCAGGTGATGGTTCGATCATGGTGGTGCTGGCCACCGACGCGCCGTTGACATCCCGCCAACTCCGCCGGCTCTGCGTGCGTGCAGCCGCAGGCCTGGCCCGCACCGGCGGCACCTACGGTCACAGCAGCGGCGACTTTGTGGTCGCCTTCAGCACAGCCGGGTACGTCGAGCACGAGCCGGCTTCGCTCACCACTTTGCAGACCAGGCTGGCCGACGAAAAGACCGTCATGAGCGGTCTCTTTCCCGCCGTCGCCGAAAGCGTCGAGGAGGCGGTGCTGAATTCGCTGTTCCGGGCCGAAACCGTCACCGGCCGGGATGGCAACACGCGATACGGCCTGCCTGTGGAGGAGGTGGCGGCGCTGGTCCGCAGATGCCAACCCTCTAGCGGCACACGCTAAATCCCTGCGGCGAGAAGGGTGCCCCGGGTAAAGTCGAATCGATGAATTGGCGCTCGTACAGATCGCGATACAGACCACCCAATTCAAAAAGTTCTTCATGACTCCCTTGCTCTACGATTTGTCCGTCGTCCAGGACATAGATCCGATCAGCACTGCGAACAGTGCTCAGCCTGTGAGCAATGACGATGGCCGTCCTATGCTTGAGCAACCTGTCAAGGGCTTCTTGGATCAGGGCTTCTGTCATCGTGTCCACGCTCGACGTGGCCTCATCCATAATCAAAATGCGAGGATCGACCAACAGCGCGCGGGCGATAGAGATAAGCTGGCGTTGGCCGACCGACAGGTTTACACCACCTTCGAGAATCGGCGTCTCATAGCCCTCCGGGAGTTTGCGGATGAATGCATCGGCATTGGCGGCCTGCGCAGCAGACACCACCCTGTCCCTAGCTGCCTCAGGCCGGCCAAAACGGATGTTATCGGCAATCGTCCCCGAGAAGAGAATGGGATCCTGGGGCACAAGGCCCATCTGCCGGTGCAGGCTCGAAGCTGTGATTTCACGCACGTCGTGCCCGTCGATCAGCACCGCACCCTCACTTGCCTCATAGAAACGAGCTATCAGGTTGGCAGTGGAGGTCTTGCCGGCTCCGGTCGGCCCCACCAGGGCGATCGTTTCTCCCGGTTCTACGATCATGGATAGGTGAGCCAGCACTCCTTTTTCAGGCAAGTAGCGGAAAGATACATCACGTAATTCGATCCAGCCCTCGATGTCAGACAATTCGTGCGCGCCCGGCCGATCCTGCACGTTTGGTTGGGTATCGAGCAACTCGAACACGCGCTCCCCGCCAGCCGTGGCCGCTTGGAGAGTAGCATAGATCCGGCTCAGGTCTCGGATCGGATCAAAGAAACGTCCAATATAGGCCATGAAGGCAACCATCACACCGATGGTTAATGCATCCTGTATAACCATGACGCCGCCGGCTCCCAGGACGATGCACATGGCCACCACACTCAGCACATCAACGGCCGGCAAGAATAGGAACGAGAGCGAGACAGCGCGGATGTAGGCATCGCGGTTCTCGCGGTTAATGGACTCAAAGCGCTCCTGGGCGATCTCCTGCTGGGCAAATGCCTGGATGACGCGGATCCCATCCAGGTTCTCAGCCATGTCTCCCACCACTGCGCCGATCGTCTCTCGGGTTTCCCGGAATGCCACCCGGGCCCGCCGACTGAACAGTATTGTGATCAGGATCATGAATGGCAGCACGCTGAAGGTAAGCAGGGCCAAGCGAGGCTCCACCGAGAGCATGACAACAATCGTGCCCACCAGCAATAGACTGTCTCCGACGAGCCCGACGAGCCCCTGTGAGAGCAGCTCGTTGATCACTTCGACGTCGTTGACCACCCGCGATACGGTGACGCCAACGATGTGACGGTCGTGATAGGGGATGGACAGTGCCTGCAGATGTGCGAACAGTTGCCCACGGAGCACAACCAGCAGCCTTTGACCTATCCAGGACAAGATGTTCACCTGCCCGGCCGTTGCCAGGTAGACACAGAGGAGCAGGGCCGCCAACTGCAAGCAGGTGACAAGCAGAGCAGGCAGATCGCTCGCTGCGATATTCTCGTCGATTGCGATCTTGATGAGATAGGGAATGAGCAGATTCCCTGCCGTTGCTACCAGCATCAGCAGCATCGCGAGGCCCATCTGCCACCAATAGGGCCTGACGAACTGAAGGAGCCTGAGCAGTACGCGCCCCTGGATCTTTCCCCGCTCATCCTTGCCGCCCAGGCTGCGCAGAATGCTTCCTGGTCCCCCGGCATGTGCTGGGCCACCAATGTTCAATCCCATCTCGGCTCACTCTCTGCACGCGCTTCTTGCACCTGCGGCCGCAATTGGCGCTCATAGATCTGGGCATACAGACTACTGGTTCTGAGCAATTCGTCGTGCGCGGTATGATCGGCCGTGCGGCGGCCCCGGGCCGCAATCCGCCCTCGATCCAACACCAGAACCTGGTCAGCCTGACGGATGGTGCTCAATCGTTGGGCGATGACAAAAGAAGTCCGGCCTTTCATCAGCCGGGAGAGTGCGGCCTGGACCTGAGCCTCGGTCTCTACATCCACGCTAGAGGTCGCATCGTCCAAGATGAGAATACTTGGATCCTTCAACAGCGCCCGGGCAATGGCAATACGCTGTTTCTGTCCGCCGGACAGCGTCATACCTCGCTCCCCCACGGGCGTATCGTACTGTTGGGGTAGTTCAAGGATGAATTCATGTGCTGCGGCTGCCTGAGCTGCGCCTACAATCTCGCTCTCCGATGCCTCCGGACGGCCGAAGGCGATGTTTTCCCGGATCGTCGTGGCAAACAGCCGGGTGTCCTGAAACACGATGCCGATATGCTCTCGCAGAGAGCTCACCGTCACGTTGCGAATATCGTGACCATCGATCAGGATCCGCCCCTGCGTGGGATCGTAGAACCGCGGGATGAGATTGATCACGGTACTCTTGCCAGAGCCCGTGGTTCCCAACAGGGCAATCACCTCGCCAGGCTGTGCCTCAAAGTCGATCCCTTGCAGCACCTGGTGAAGGCCAAAGTAGGCAAACGAGACCCCTTCAAAGCGAACATATCCCCGAACCGGACCCAGTGGCGGTGCACCTGGTAGTTCCTCCACCTCTGACCGTGTATCCAGGATCTCAAAAACCCGCTCGCTGGCTGCAATCGCCTGCGCCACCCCGGAGGTGACGATGCCCAGGCGGCGGATAGGCACCTGCAATTGACTGGCATAGGTCGTAAAGGCAACCAGTTCGCCGATTGTCAACGCACCCAAGATCACCAACCGGCCTCCATAGAGCAGGCTGAGTAGCGTGCCGGCGCCCGCGATCAGGATCAACAACGGCAACAGGAAGGCCCGCATGCGCGCTGCGGCCATATTGTACCCGAACAAGCGGCGGTTTTCCTTGCCGAACCGGCCAATCTCGGCATCCTCCTGGGCAAAGGCCTTGATGATCCGAGCCCCACGCAGATTCTGTTCCAGGCGTGCAGTGAGCTCGGCGATCTGCTGTTGGATCACCAGGGACAGCGGACGGTAGCGCCGTCCGAATTCCAGGGCCGTCAAGGCCAGGATTGGGACGATGGTCAATACGAGGAAAGCAAGTCCAAAGTCCATCGCCATCATAGCCACGGCGATGCCCAGGGTCAAGGTGACCACTTCGATCAGCCTCAGGACGGCGCGTCCTGTGACAAAGCGGATGCGATCCACGTCGCTGATCGCACGGGCCAGGAGTTGACCGGTTCGCGCCCGATCGTGGTAACTGAAAGAGAAAGATTGTAGCTTGTCGTGGAGGTCGTTTCGCAGGTCGTAGGCTACGTTCTGCGAGGCAACCTCGGTCCACCGGCCAGAAAGAAACACCAATACGCCTCGCACGAGGGCCAATCCCATCAGCGCCAGAATTCTGGCCATAATTGCAGCCACGTCCCCGGTTGCGATTCCATCGTCGATGATCGTGCGGATGAGCATGGGAATAGCCAGTGTGATCCCAGTGTTGGCCAGCAACGCCAGATAGGAGCCAATGACTAGCCCCCAGTGGGGACGAAGGTAACCCAAGCTCCGTGCCAGGGTTCTTCGCGCCCCGGGCCTGTATAGCTGAATCGGCGCCACCACTTCGGCAGTCACCCTTGCCCTCCAGATTGTGGTGCTTTCCTCATTTCCCCACCATCCACAGTGTGCCCTCAGCACCAGATTTTCGGGCTGGCGGAGGTTGACCTGCACCTGGGGCCCGGGATGCAGCCTCATTGACGGCAATGCAAAAGATCAGACCCGATGATTGGGCCATCCAGCTCAGAACCCAGGAAGGCTACTCTTATGGATCTGGCAACGATCGCGCGTTTCGATTTGTCTGCTTCAGTCACATTATGCCACGACCTATAAGCGCTGTCAACAACACGCTGGAAAATGAGGGTTCCAAGATGAGCAGAGTTGGTGTATAATTAGTTCTAGATCTATGTGTTGTTTTTTTGCCCGCTGGATCGTCTGATCTAGTAGGTTGGCCCTGCATTCACAGGAGGAGAAGGATCCAATGAGGAGTTTGTGGCCACAAGCTCGCCGGCAGGGTACTAGAAGCAAACATTTGCAGGAGTTTGAGATGCTCTACGCCGAATCGTTTCGAGGCGTCTATGGCTACATCGCGGCCCGCGTTAAGGACGTACAGACAGCGGAGGACCTCACCTCCGAGACCTTCCTCCGGGCCTGGCGCCGCTGGCCCCCACGCAAGCTCAGCGGCAAGGTGCCACGAGCCTGGGTGTTCCAGATCGCCCGGAACCTGGTGATCGATCACTACCGTGCCACCAGCCGGCGCCCGACCGTGCCACTGGATGGTGCAAATACCCACGATTCCGGGGAGATTCCTGGAGAGGACGGGCACCTGAGCGCCATCGCTCTCCAGATGACCCTGGCCACCCTCTCCCCCCGCGATCAAGATGTGCTATCGCTCCGCCTGGCCGGTCTGTCCAACCGGGAGATCGGCTCGGTCCTAGATCTGAGCGAAGCCGCGGCAGGGATGGCCTGTCTGCGGGCGTTAAGACGATTACGCGAA
>JASFHU010000290.1:0-6032 GCA_050123055.1 Anaerolineae bacterium | reverse complement strand
CCAGAATCAACAGTCCCAGATACAGGTTCGACCCGTGGAACAGCGTCAGAGCTCGCTTTTTTCCGGGCTGGCCGATCAGCAGGGCCGAAAGTGCCAGTAGGCCGGTGGATGCCAGTCCGGCGGTCACCAGATACAGCCAGCCAAGCGACGGATGGGCAGCCAGCGCCAGCGCTGCCAACACAGCGCCGCTGGCGTGGAGCAACACCCAAACGGCTGCCGTGCGAGGTTTGGACTGCACCGGCAGCATTGGGATCCCACCTCTGGCATAGTCGTCGCGGTAGGCGATGGCCAGGCTCCAGAAGTGGGTCGGCGTCCATAGAAATACCAGCAGTGCCAGCACCACGGCGCCCGGCTCGTTCCAATTCCCGGCTGCGGCGCTGCCGCTTAGCACTGCCGCGCTGCCTGCCGCGCCGCCGATCACGATGTTGAGCGGGGTACGGGGTTTGAGCCAGATGGTATAGACGCCGATATAGATCCCCGCGCCCAACAGTAAAAAGAAGGTCAGAGCCGGGTTAAAGGGTAGGATCGCCAGAGATGGCAGCAGGATCATCAGCGCGCCGACGTAGGGAACCCACCGGGAGTGGGTGAACTCGCGTGCCGCCAGCGGCCGCCGCTGAGTGCGCTCCATCCGTGCGTCCAGCTCCTGCTCCAAGTATTGGTTGATGGCCGAAGCCCCGCCTGCTGCCATCCCGCCAGCGACCAGCAACACGGCCAGCGTGTTTGTATCGGGCCACCCGCCTGTTGCGATACACGCGCCTCCCACAGCCGCAAACAGCAGTAGCACCACCACACGGACCTTGAACAGCACGAGGAGCGACCTGTGGCCCCACGCTCCCTCCCGGAGCGTGGGGCGTGCATTTACCCGAGTCTCTGTCTTCACATCAAACCTTGAAGCCGGTGCCATCCCCCGGCTCAAAGCCGGGGGCGCGCAGGGTTTCTGTGCTAGTCTGCTCGCTCTTAGGCTGGGGCTCCTTGTTCTCTTCATCCTGTACGACACGAGCGATAAGGATCAACGCAGCGATGATGTACATCATACTACCTGGAATCCACATGATCACGCCGCCCAGCATCTGATCCTGCAGAACGGTCATCTTGCCCAGCCGGGGTACGGTTGTATAGTACTCATAGATCGGCTCGCTGGCAAAGGCGATGGCGATTCCGGTCACGGCGGTGGGTGGCACAACCGACAGGGCATAGCCGATGCGCACACCCTTCGACAGGCGCCTGTGGATCCGCGGCGCCGAGCCGATGACATGCCACCAAAAGAGCATCGCTGTGCCAAAAAAGGTGAGATGCTCCAGGTCGTGCACCAGTTCGCTTTCCAGCGTGAGGTTGTACAAGCGTGGATCGTGCCACCCCACCAGAACGGCGACGAAATAGAGCCAGACCAAGCCGGGCGTGGTCAGGGAGCGCGCTGCCCGCCGCACAGAAGACTCCGGGCGGAGCCAGCGCCCCATCTCCAGCCGCAGGCTGGCGGGCAGCCCCCACATCATGATGGGCATCGGGTCGCCGATCAAGAGCAGCGGCGGCGCGATCATCACCAGCAATAGGTGCTGGACCATGTGCATGAAGAAGAACTGACCGCTGAGGACATCGATGGGTGACATCAGGGCGACCCATAGGACCGCCAATCCAACCAGGTAGGACGCCGACCGCCAGGGCTTGATCAGTTGGCTGCTACCTCGCCGCTTCAAGCGCCAGCGGCCTGTCAGGTGCACGCCTGCTGCTAGGCCCAGCGTCAGGATGATCTCCGGGCGCCAGGCCCACGATAAGAGTAGAACGCTCAGGGTTGGGTCCATCGGCAGACCGCCGCCAAGTCTTAGGACGCGGCAGTTTGGATCCGCGTACGGAAAATCAGTGAACCACCGTGCCCATCAAGTACAGGGCTGGGTAGTAAAAGACCCACACTACGTCAACAAAGTGCCAGTAGATAGCCGTGGCCTCGACGCCCCAATGGCGCTCAGCCGAAAATCTTCCCTTCCGACCAAGGTTCCAGATGATCAGGATCAGGACCACGCCGCTCAGGACGTGCAGGGCATGCAGCCCCGTCATGCCGAACAGGATCGCGCCATAGACGCCGTCCCAAGGTTTGATGTGGCCCTGCCACTCAAAGCCTACCACACCGATGAAGAAAAGGGTTCCCAGTGCTGCCGTGATCAACAAGCTGTTGAGAAAGGTCTTGCGGTCATCGTGGGCGATGGCCGACTCGGCGCGGTTCATGAAAAAGCTGCTGAGTAGAAGAATAGACGTGACGATCAACCCCAGGGTTTGGTCCAGTTCCGGCCGGGTGTTGCCCCATAGGTAGAACCGGGAGGCCAGCAATCCACCAAAGAGAAATGCCTCGGAGACAAAGAACAGCCACATGCCGAGACGATTGGCTTTGGTATGTGCTCGGTACGAAATCAGGCTTTCGGTGCTCATCAGTGTGCCTCCTCTTCGCTCCACACACGGTCCAGGTGCATATAGTACTGCAAGATCACGCCTGCCTTGACCAGGGCAAGGACGAACAGGAATACCGCGGAACCCTCGAGGAGTCCGGCAACCGCGAACTCGAGCGCCGTCAACACCGCCAGGCCGATCAGAACGTAGAGGCCCTGACGGTAGGCTGCCTTGCGGGCTGCCAGGGCCTTTCCATCCACAGGCTCGACGGGGGCTGGGGCCGCTACTCTTGGGGCGACTCTTGCCGCCTCTGGCGAATGCGAGGCAGACTTGTCAAAGAGGAGGGCCAGGACGACGGCTACGACCCCTGCTACCATCAGGGATCCGGCCACGATCCAGAGTATTAAACGCAGAGCTTCGGTGTCCATGGTTCAGTCTCCTCTATTCACCCGCCGCTGCCACCGTCACCGCTGGCGATGGCACTTTGACGTACGCAGAATCAGGCAGCCCATAGTCGTAGGGCTCGCCGATGACCTGGAAGGGTTGGGGATAGGCCACCTCAGGGATAGGGGATGGGATCTGCCACTCTGGCGAGCGTGAGCGCCAAGGATTGCGCTCGGCCACTTCACCCCTTCGGGCGCTCCGTATCAGGTTGTAGATCATGATCAACACCGAGAGCCCGATGACGAATCCGGCGATGGTAATGATAATTTGGGTCCCCTCAATACCCAACGCTGCATCATAGTCTACGATGCGGCGGCGCATGCCCTTGAGACCGATCTCCATCTGCCCCAGACTCTGCACCCAGAAGGCCGGCGTCAACAGCCAGAAGTGCAACTTGCCCAGTCTCTCGCTATACATGCGCCCCGTGATCTTGGGGAACCAATAGTACAGAGCGGCAAAGAAAGGAAAGACAAAGCCGCCGAACATCGTCGCGTGAAAGTGGCCCACGATCCAGTAGGTGTCGTGCACGAACAGGTCGGTGGTGACGATGCCGTTGGGCGGGCCACTCAGGCCCCCGATCAGAAACACCGACAGGGCGCCCATCACAAAGAGCATCGGCGTGGGAAACGTGAGCTTGCCTCCCCACATGGTCGCGATCCAGCTAAAGAATTTGATCCCCGTCGGCACGGCCACCAGCAGGGTGGTGAACATAAAAGGTACCCGGAGAAAGCTCTCCATGCCCGAGGTGAACATATGATGTGCCCAGACCAGGAATCCAGCCAGGGCAATGGCCATGCTGGACAGGGCTACCCATTTGTAGCCGAAAAGGGGCTTGCGGCTGTAGACCGGCAAAAGCTCGCTGATGATGCCCAATCCGGGCAGCACAAAGATATAGACAGCCGGGTGTGAATAGAACCAGAAAAGGTGCTGGAACAGGATCGGGTTTCCGCCTTTGGCGGGATCAAAGAAGCCCATGCCCAGCAGCCGTTGCATCATGACCATCACAAAAGAGAGAGAGATGAGCTGCGTAGCGGTCAGGGCGATGATGCTGGTTGCCAGAACCGACCAGGCAAAGATGGGCATGCGGAACATGGTCATTCCTGGCGCGCGCATGATCAGGATCGTGGCAATGAGATTGACCGCGCCCAGGATAGAGGACAGTCCCATGAAAAAGACGGCCACAAAGTAGAGTTGCATGCCCAGAGGGGCCAGCGCGCTCAAGGGCGGGTAGGCCGTCCAGCCGGTATTCCAGCCGCCGACAAACATGCTTGCGAACAGCACGAGCGCAGCCGGGACATTGATCCAGTAGGCGAGCGAGTTCAGCCGGGGGAAGGCCATGTCTGGGGCGCCGATTAGCAGCGGGATCAAATAGTTCGACAGGCCGGCGATACCGACCAGGATGGCAGCGATCATGACCCAGCCGTGCATGCCGATCATCGTGTTGAATACAGCCGGATCGAGCCACTGGCGGCCCGCCTGGGCCAGCTCTACCCGAAAGATCGAGGCCAGTGCGCCGCCTACCAGTACTAGCAGGATAGCGGTCACGATGTATTGGACGCCGATCACCCGGTGGTTATAGTCCACACTGAAGTAGCGGGTCCAGGCAGGTTTGCCGGGAGGCGGGCCGTGATGCAGGGGCGTTTCTTCGCCCTGGGTCCATTTGAACCAGTCGTTGAACGAGCCGGCACCAACCAGGAAACAGAGGATGCCCACAATACAGCCTACCACGGTCACCGGCTCGGGCTCCCAGGCATCGAGTCCCAGCAACACTCGGATGATGATTACCAGGATCATGCCCAGGCCGGTGCCGACAATCTGAGCAGCCACTCCCCGGACAAGTCCCAATGAAAGCACCGTCATAGATGTCCTCCTTCACATTCCGCGTCGTGTATGGCGTCCCGCACGTTGCCTGTCAAATGTCCCCTATTCGCTCAAGCTCTTGATATACTCGACAAGGGCGCTCAATTCCTCATCGGACAGGAAATCGTACGCGGCCGGCATGATGTTGGGATAATCGGCTACCACCTGAACCCCGGGCTGGAGAATCGCGTTGAGCAGGTAGGCATCGTCCGCCAAGACTGTTGAGCCATCATCAAGCTGGCGCTCGCTGCCGTACAGCCCTAGCCAGGTTGGTCCGACAAGGGAGCTGCCGTCGATACTGTGGCAGGAAAGGCAGCCCTGCTCGCTGGCTAGCTGGGCGCCCAATTCCTCCGGCGCCAGTTCCCCTGCTGATGGGACCTCGACTGTTTGCCCGGCCAGCCACGCCTCAAAGTCCTCTGGCTCCACGACCACGACGGGGGCATACATGGCCGAGTGGGCGTAACCGCACATCTCGGCGCAGCGGATGCGATAGTCGCCAGCATCTGTTGGCGTGACCCGTAGGGTCGTCCACCGACCGGGTACGGCGTCCTGCTTGATGCGGAACTCGGGTACCCAGAAGGAATGGATGACATCCTGTGAGGTGATCTTGAATAGGACCTGGCGGCCTGCAGGCAGGTACAGCTCGTTGGACGTAAAGTCGTACTCGGGATAGTCAAAGCGCCAACCAAATTGGAAGCCCGTAACTTCGACCAGCAGTTCATCGGGCGCGCCGGCGGTGATCTCGTTCAGGTGTCCGGCTCCCCAGATCCCAAACCCGATCACCACGATCAGGGGGATGACCGTCCAGGTGATCTCCAGGGGGGTGTTGCCCTTGATGTAGGCCCCATCGCCCTCGTCGCCAGGTTTGCGGCGAAAGACCACGACGCTATATAGCATCAGGACGACGATGAGTGAAAAGACAAAGGCGATGACATAGATCTGAGCCCGGAACATCTCGTCCACCAGCTCGCCTTCCTCGCTGGCAAGGGTGGGTACCAGATCCAGGGCGCTCAGACCCAGGATCAGCAATGCTGTGACGACGATAACCAGCAGACCTGCAACAATGAAATGTTTCACACGTCCCTCCTTGGCCTGCCTTCCTCACTTGAAGGTCCCTTGTTGCTTACGTCTGGTTCAGCTCGATCCCACCCGAGGGTGGCCCGTCATGGCTGCGCAGGAATCTGCCCTGCCAAGAGCTGCGAACCGTATTGTACCACATCTTTGTTGAGTAAGCAACCAAGCAAGTCTGAAACTAGAAGGCTGTCCACGCAGGCGTTCATCTCGGGATTGCTCATGCGCCAATCTTGTTATATCTTGTTACAACATGCAATACAAAAGTTGACAATGGA
>JASFHU010000289.1:0-6038 GCA_050123055.1 Anaerolineae bacterium | reverse complement strand
GCCCAGTCACGGTTGTTGCCGATCTCGGACACTGCCCAGATGATGCCGTCTACGTGATAGGACAGCATATCGTGCAGGATCGGCACGCCGCTTTCGGAGGGATTGCGCACCAGACTCAAGTGAAGGGTATAGCCCATGTCATTTGCCTGGCGCTCGATACCGGCCAGGGTGTGCGATGGGCCAAAGTACTGCACGCCATAGCTCACCACGCCCAGGGTGCAACTGCGGCCCTGGGTCAGGCTGCGCGCGATGCTGCTGGGCCGGTAGCCCATCTCCTCGATGACGTCAAGCACCCGCTGCCGGGTCTCTTTGGCCACGTCGGGCTTTTCGTTCAAGACCCGGGATACGGTCTGGCGGGACACACCGGCTGCTGCTGCGACGTCGCGGATCGTAGTTTTTCCCATGGTTCGATAACCCGTCTAGTCTAATCGTGACCGGTACCGGGACCGGTCACGGCACCGGTCACATTATACCATGGAAAGGCATCGTTGTCAAGACCCCAATTTTCCAGACTTGTACGGTTGCGGGACTGGCCGATTGTGCGGGAGGCACTCAGGGGTGGTGACTTGTGCTTCTAGCGAGGCATCGGAGGCGAGGGGGCAGGCAAAGGCATTCGGACTGCCAGGACCAGGCCGGCCCACAGTCGATCGTGGACGGACCGGCCCGCTCCTGGCAGTCCTTTCGATCCGTTTTGATCCTATACAGCCTGCGCCTGGCCCTGTTTGCCGGCCAAGATCAGGTCAAAGAGATCCTCTTCCGTCTGAGGTGGAACGAACTGTCGTTCCTTCTTGGCCAGAGACAGGGCACTCTCAGGGCATGTCGGCACGCACAGGCCACAGCCAATGCACCGGCCTAGATCGATCGAGGAAACAGTGTCGCCCATCGTCACGGCCGCCATCGGGCAGCGCTGCACGCACGTTTCGCACCCCTGGCACAGCTCTACATCGACCTGAGCATAGTAGTTGCTGGCCACCACGTCGGCCGGTCTTGGGAAGTTCTTGATGATGCTCAACATCCCACAGCAGTCGCTGCAGCAAGCGCACATAAAGGCCGCCTCTTGCTCGTTCCCCGGCATCAGGACCAGGCCCTCCTCCTCGTTCTTCCGCGCAAAGGCAAAGGCTTCTTCCTGGCTGATCCTGCGGCCCCATCCCTCCTCAATGTACAGCTCGGCCAGGTCGCCGAAGGACATGCACACTTCCCTTCTCTCGGTGGACTGGCAAGGCTTGCCCTGCAGATCCATCACCTTGCGGCACATGCATTCCTGGATCCCGATCTGGTCCCCTGCCCGTTCGATGAGGTGGTGCAGCTCGTCGTAGGTAGCGACATGATGTTCGGCTTCCACGCTCTCCTCGATGGGAATCACCCTCATCTTGGGGATCTGGGAGCTGGCGAGCTCGTAGCCGAATTCATTCTGCATGTACTGGCCGAAATTCATCAGGAACTCCGGGCTCAGTCTCTTGAGCTGGTATTCGTACATGCCCCAGAGAACGAGGGGCAGGACAGCATACTGCCTCTGGTTGTCCCTCACCCTACGGGTGATGCCCCCCTTGGCCACGATCCCGTCCAGGATGCGCGTCAACTCCTCCTTTGAATCAACCTCCACCTGGGCCGTTTCAAAGATCTGATCGACCGTCTTGTGCTTGTAGTCCAGGTGCGTCGTGACCTTGGCCTCTTCGGGAGTAAAGATCGTCTTCAGCAGGTTGATCTCGACCCCCGATTTGGTCGCCGGATAACCGATCGGCATCTTGTCCAGGTGTTCCTGTAATCTCCGGTAAGCATCCATTTCACTAGCCATTTCTCACCTCCTTGTGTTCAGAGTTCTCAAATTGCTCGGTTTTCATAGGGCGATTCTGCCAAGAACATCACATCCTTTCTATGAGATGGTTGAAGCTCCTGCTGGCCTACGAACCCAGAAAGAACTGCAGCACATACTGGATGATCCACAAGAGCAGCGGCAGGCCGAGCGCAGTTATCAGGAGGCGTAGGGTATCGGGACTCCAAGGCCAGGTGGAAATGCCTTTCAGCGTGTCGCGCTCGGTCTCGAGAAGAGCGAGGACCTTTGTTAGTTCCTCTGTTTCTTCCCACGCACCATCGTCGATCCGCTGGTGGATCTCGGAGAATACCGCTTCAACACGCAGGGAGATCTGGTCAAGCCACTGGGCTTTCTCCCTGGCCAGGATCCGGCGAGTGCCCAGCAGTGGCCAGGCAAAAACTACAAGGGCCAGAATGGAAATGAAAAAGATGATGACGATGCTGATGGGGTCGGACAGGTTTTCTGGGTTCAGTGCCGTCCAGCCATAGGTAGCAATCGCCAGGGTCACCGCCGTGAGTGCAGTCACCCCCGAAAACGCATAGAGCGGACTCATCGCAAACAGGTGCACGCGGGTGTGCTCTGCGTAGATGCGGTTGATCACGCCAAGTTGGTGGATCGTATGGTACAGAAACGCGCCGAAAACCCACCAGCCGACATAGTATACAAACTTGAGGAGGTTTGCCGCGATGGGCGAGGCAGCAAGTGCCTCAATGCTGCTTTCGCTCTCCCCTGAAAAGACCCCCAGCAAAAAGATCACGGCGACCAGGGCCACGCTGGATAGGATCGTTGGCCACGCAGGCAGGGTTGTGAGCTGGTAGCGGAGTTGGCGGCGCTCCTCCTCAGTTGCTTCCAGGGCGGGCTGTAGCGTCGTGAGTGCTGCCTCTGCCCTACTGTCCAGGTAATGGATCATGGCCAGGAAGAGGGAGAGCATGGCCGGGATGAAGAATTGGGCCGGGAAGACGTCGGGGAAGGGAAAGACTCCTTCAATCCACAGGGTGGCGACCTGGACTACAACCAACACCAGCCACAGACCCAGGTAGAAGGTCCAACTCGGCCATCGTCGTCGCTCCACCCAGGCGGTGAGATGGTTGACCCAACTGCGTGCGTACGGCCGCAGCTTCTTGTCACTCTTTGATGGGTCGCTCATGATATCTCTCCTATGACCGTGTGATCCTGGCCTTCAAACTCAAGTTGGCCAGAGCTTCGACCTCAGGCTCGATACGTTGCACCGAGAGCAGTCGCAGGCCGAGGGAATAGAGCCTGTCCAGCAGTCCCTGCAGGGCGGCCTCGTCAGCGATGATGCCGGTCAAGGTGGTGATCGTCGGACGATCCTCGCCGCTTTCGACCGTGATCGTCATCCCCTCGAACCACTCGGCCCAGTCCTCGTCCAGGCGTCCTGGCACCTTGATCACATAGGTCCCAGGCCGATCCAGTCCCAGCTCTTGGTTGGCGTCTTTCATGTGCTGCTACCTCTTGCCCCTACCTTGGGTGATCCGGGATGAATCAGTGAGTGGCGCAGGTAAGGCAGGGATCAAAAATGCGTACGCAACGGGCGATCAGTTGTTCGCCCGCCTCCGATAGTCCATCTCCATCCACGTGACGTTCCGCCAGATCTCTCAGGACCAGGTTGATATAGGCGTTGTTGAACTGGGTGGCGACCAGGAGCCTCATTCTCTCCATGGTCCCGCGGTTGACCAGATAGTTGTGCACCAGTACACCCCGAGGGGCTTCCACGATGCCGATGCCCTTGCCGCTTCCTTCCAGGTCTGCGCCGTTGGCCGTCATCTGCCCCAGGTCCACCTCGTCGAGGTGGCTCAGGATCTGCTTGGCGGCCCAAAAGATCTCCAGCAGCCGGCACTCGTCCAGGTAGTCCAGATAGAGCGACGCCGGGTCGCGCAGCCACTGGGTCAGCGTCAGGTCTGCCAGCTCGGGATCATCCAGTACCCCACCCGCCTGAAAGAGCCGGGAAAGGGGGCCCACCAGCAGGATGCCTTCTGGAAAGCCGAGGTCGACCAAATAGGGAAACTTGGCCAGTGACCAGTCAGCCCGCATTTCCGAGACGTGATCGCCAAAGGTTGCTCGATCAAACTCTGCTCGGAGGTTCCCTGCCCGGTCGTACGCTCTGAAGCGCTCCTGCCCGGGTTCACCATCGTAGCTCAGCAGGTTCACGCTATGTCCAACTGGAAAGGGGATATGGGTTTCCCGCTGAACCTGCGCATCCAGATGGGCGATGAGTCGATGTGCGGTCTCTTTGACCTCGTTTGCGATACGCCGGATTTCGTCCAACTCTTCCGGCGTTGGCAGGATGTTGAAACGTCCTACGCCCAGTGCCACGGCGTGAACTGGACGCTTGCCTACGATCTCCAGGATGCGGTTTCCCGATTTGCGCAGAAAAAAGGCGTCGCGGGCGACGTCAGGGTGCTCTTTCATGAGGTCAAAAGCGCCCCGGGAGGTGCCCAGCGCATCGGGCAGGGTCAAAAAGAAGTAACTCAGGGCATGGCTGGCGATCCACTCGCCCCAGACAGCGATCTGTCGCAGCTTGTTCACCGACGCGGGGACCTCGATGCCCAGGGCATCCTCGATCGCCCTGAATCCAGCCACCTGGTGAGCGGTACTGCAAAGCCCGCAGATGCGCGAGACCATGTGGGGCACAGACTCGACGTCCTTGCCCTGGGTCATTTTTTCAAACCCACGGAAATCTTGCACGCGGAATCTGGCCGTCTCGACACGGCCATCTTGTACCTGGATCTGGATATCGGCGTTGCCCTCGATACGCGTCGCCTTTTTGAGGAGGATTGTCTCGCTCATCGGACCCTCGACAGGCTGCTGATAAAGCTGGTTTCAAAGTCAAAGAGGCTGTGGCCCTTCTTTCGCAAGAGTTTCACGGCCGGTTTCAATTGTGCCTCCTCCAGACGGCAGCGGCGGATCAGCTTTTCGATCACCACCTCTTCAAAGCTGTCCCCATTGGCCATCTTTTTCAGTGCCAGTTTCGCCGGACCCCGGCAACCCCAGCAGGGGAGCCCATTGCGTGTACAGACGGCATCGCACCCCCCTTTGGTGAGGAAGCCGGTACACAGAACCCCCAGGGAGTGAAGACAGGTGCCCTCCTCGTCCTCTCGAGGAAAAGCTTCCAGCGAGGTCACCGGTTCCTTTGTAGGCCTGCGACCACACTCGGCGCACACGATCGGCTTGGCCCCCTTCAAGCTCTGGCCGGTCAACTCGCCGAGTAACTGAAGCAGCAGACCGGGGAGCGGCGGACAGCCGGGCACATAGTAATCGACCCGCACGAAATCATCCAGCTCGTACGCCTTGCGCAGCAGTGCGATCCCCTCCTCCTGGTAGGTCCCGTGCTCCACGCCGCCCGCTCCGGAGAGATAGTAGGCGTAGGCGTCGGAGGTTTGGCCGTAGGTCTCCTGGATGAGCTCCTCCAGCTCGTAGCGGTTGGCATGGGCCGGGATGCCCCCAAAGGCGGCGCAGGTGCCCCAGGCGACGAGGAAGCGGCTTTTCATCCTGGCTTCTTCCAGCTTTTCCTCATCTTCCTTTAGCCTCACCGCGCCATCGACCAGCGCCACGTCGGCTTCCGGGATGCGGTCTTGATCGATGAGCATCGGGCAGTAGAGAATATCCGCCACCTCGAGCACCTGCTCCAGAACCTCCTGATCCAGAAAAACAGCCGAGCAACCGGCGCAGGTGGATAGAGAAACCATGGCCACCTTGACCCGTTCCCGTTTCCGTAGCAGCGGTCGCCAGTTCTGCCGCACAGCCTCGACGGAGGCCCTGGGATTGGCCAGGATCGTACCGACATTTTGGAGTCTCACGCTCAGGGCCTGCAGGATAAAGAGGGCAAGCTCCGGACGTTCTTGGATCCGCTTGGCGAATTCCTCGCGGTCTATGCGCATCACTTGAGTGCGGCCAACTGCTGTTGCCGAAGCGGTCCGTGGCCGCTCGGTGATGATCTCTGCTTCGCCAAAGAAATCGCCCGGCTGGAACCGGAACAGGACGTAGCGCTCCTGTCCGCTACCCGGCACAATCTCGACTGCACCGCTGAGGATGATATACATGGCATCGGCGGGCTCGCCCTGGTTGTAGATGCTTTGTCCAGGTTCGAACCACATCGCTTCCTGCTCAACGTCCCAGAGGGCAGCCAGCTCGCGGATGGTGATCTCAGCCGGAGCATCCGATGCTGGCGCTGGACCGCGAGGAACAAGGTCCAGCGCCGGTGGCT